>JBDTJK010000078.1:0-3506 GCA_039935875.1 Casimicrobiaceae bacterium | reverse complement strand
TTGGCCGCGCGATCGTCACCCCTACCGGCATCGACCTGTCGTTCACCCATGCACTGTCGCTGGTCGCGGGCCTCGCGGTGCTGGTTGCCTGGTCGACGCGCCTGATCAGCGCGTTGCCCGCGGTGGGTGCCGTCGTGCTGCCGGTTGCTGCCGTCGCCGCCATGCTGCCGGTGATGGGCGAAAGTGCGCACCGCCTTCCCTACGCCAACGTGCCGTGGGCCAGCGTGCACATCGCGATCGCGCTGACGGCGTATGCGATCCTGATCGTCGCCGCGGCCGAGGCGCTGGTGCTGACCGGCATCGAGCGCAGGCTGCACCGCGCATTGCCCAGTCCTGGCGTCGCCGCGCCGCCGCCGCTGTTGACGCTCGAACGCTGGCTGTTCCTGCTGATCGGCATCGGCTATGCGCTGCTGACGCTTACGCTTGCCAGCGGGATTTTCTATTCCTCGGAACTGTTCGGCACACCGGCGCGGGTCAACCAGAAAAACATCTTCGCAGTCGCGGCATGGGCAGCCTATACGGTGTTGCTGGTGGGTCGCTGGCGTTACGGCTGGCGCGGGCGCCGCGCGCTCAAATGGATTCTCGCCGGCACGTTGCTGTTGCTGCTGGCCTATGTCGGCAGCAAGTTCGTGCAGGAAGTGATGGGCCGTGGCGACCAGGTTTCCGTCTGGATTGGCGAGCATCGCGTCGCGGCATACCGCCCTTCGCCGCCGATCGCCACCTCCTGATTCGCCGCATGGATTCGATTCCCCTTTCCACGCTGGTCGTCACGCTGGCGATCCTGCTGGTGGTGTCGGGACTCTTCTCGTTGGCCGAGACGGTGATGATGGCCGTCAATCGCGTCCGCCTGCGCCACCGCGCGCAGCGCGGATCGGCGGGTGCACGCCGTGCGCTGACGTTGCGCGCCAATACCGACAAGCTGCTCGGCGTGCTGCTGCTCGGCAACAACCTGAGCAACGCCGCAGCGGCGACGCTGGCGGCCGTGCTCGCGGCCCGCCTGTTCGGCGAAGGCAAGCTCGTGCTCGCGCTGGATACGATTGCGATCACGTTCCTGATCCTGGTGTTCGCCGAGATCACGCCCAAGGTGATCGGTGCCGCACACGCCGACCGCCTCGCGGTGCCGGTGGCGCTGGTGCTCACGCCGCTTTTACGCATCAGCTATCCGGTCGTGTGGTTCGTCAACCTGTTCGTGCAGGCGCTGCTGTTCGTGCTGCGCATCAAGCCGGCCGACGAAACCGGCGCGCGCCTGACGCAGGAGGAAGTGCGGTCGCTGGTGCTCGAAGGGCAATACTTTCGCGGCAAGCACCGCACGCTGATCTCCAACCTGTTCGACCTCGAGACGATCACCGTCGACGACGTGATGACACCGCGCAACCAGATCCACGGCATCGACATGGCGGCCAAGTCTTCGCTGCTGCGCCAGCAGCTCGCGACGTCCTACCATTCGCGGGTGCCGGTGTTCAACGACACCCTCGATGACATCGTCGGCATCCTGCCGATCAAGCAGGTGGTGGGGCTGCCGCTGGACGACGAGATCGACGCCGAGCACCTGATGCCACTGGTGCGCCCCGCCTATTTCGTGCCCGCAGGCACCCCGTTGCTGACGCAACTGACACAGTTCCAGGCCGATCGCCAGCGGCTCGCGCTGGTGGTCGACGAGTACGGCGAACTGCTGGGACTGGTGACGATCGAAGACATCATCGAGGAAATCATCGGGGAGTTCACTACGGCCGCGCCCGGCGCGAACGACGCGTGGCGGCGGGAGACCGACGGCAGCGTCGTGGTGGACGGCATGGCGTCGCTGCGGATGTTGAACCGGCGCCTGGGCACGCATTTTCGGTTGACCGGGCCGAAAACGCTCAACGGGCTCATTGTCGAGCATTTGGGCGACATTCCGGACGCTGGACTCACTTTCGAGCTGGCGGGACAGCGCGTTGAGATCCTGCAAACGGAGGACCGTGCAATCAAGGTAGTACGTCTGGCCGCACCCGTCGGAAAGGCCCTTTTACCTTTACAAACAGGGGGGGAGCGGGCATCATCAGGCGGCTGATGTTTTATGCTGTTGGAATGTCACACGTCCATCTGCGGGCATCGGGCACGTTGATTGCTTGAAAATGAGGCCCGGCAGCGATTTTTGAGGAAAAGGGTCGTACCCACGCAATGGCAACACATGCCACCACCCGCAACATCAGCGGCCTCGCGCGTGCTCTCGCGCAGGCAGGCGTCATGTCGGAATACGACGCCGAAGCAATGCAGCAGCAATCGCAGCAGGCGGGAATCACGTTCGTCGAACAACTGCTGGCCAGCAAGCGGCTCAACGCGCAGCAGCTGGCTCTGTTCGGCTCGCGCGCGTTCGGCGTTCCGTTGCTCGACCTGGCGGCGTTCGACCCCGACATGATCCAGAAGGAATTCTTCGACGCCAGGATCAGTCAGACGCGGCGCGTGCTGCCTTTGCACAAGCGCGGCAACCGGCTGTTTGTCGCCACTTCCGATCCCGCCAACCTGCAGGCGCTGGAAGAAGTGCGCTTCAAGACCAATCTCGTCGTCGACCCGGTGGTGGTCGAGGACGACAAGCTGATGCAGGCGATCCACAAGCTGCTCGAGAGCAGCGGATCGACGTTGCGCGACATGTCGTCGGGACTGGAGGACATCGAGGTCTCGGTGATGGACGGCGGCTCGTCGCTGTCCGAAGAGGAGTCGCAGGACGTCGAGGACGCTCCGGTCGTCAAGTACATCCAGAAAATCCTGCTCGACGCGATCAGCCAGGGCGCGTCCGACGTGCACTTCGAGCCGTACGAGCGCTACTACCGGATCCGCTACCGGATCGACGGCATCCTCTCCGAAGTCGCGCAGCCGCCGCTGGCGATCAAGGACAAGACGGCGTCGCGGATCAAGGTGATCAGCAAGCTCGACATCTCCGAAAAACGCGTGCCGCAGGACGGCCGCATGAAGATCGTGCTGTCGAAGAACAAGTCGATCGACTTCCGCGTATCGTCGATGCCGACACTGTTCGGCGAAAAGATCGTGCTGCGGATCCTCGATTCGTCGGGAATCAAGCTGGGCATCGAGGCACTGGGTTACGAGGCCGACCAGCAGGCGGCGCTGATGCACGCGATCAAGCGGCCGTACGGAATGATCCTCGTCACCGGACCGACGGGTTCGGGGAAGACGGTGTCGTTGTACACGTGCCTCAACATCCTCAACCAGCCGGGCGTCAATATCTCGACCGCCGAGGACCCGGCCGAAATCCAGCTGCCCGGGGTCAACCAGGTCAATGTCAACGACAAGGCGGGGATGACGTTCGCCGTCGCGCTGAAGGCGTTCCTGCGCCAGGATCCGGACATCGTGATGGTCGGCGAAATACGTGATCTCGAGACCGCGGACATCGCGATCAAGGCGGCGCAAACAGGCCACCTGGTGCTGTCGACGCTGCACACCAACGATGCGCCGACGACGCTGACGCGGCTCCAGAACATGGGCGTCGCCGGCTTCAACATCGCGTCGTC
>JBDTJK010000077.1:0-4244 GCA_039935875.1 Casimicrobiaceae bacterium | reverse complement strand
CCGGCCAATGCGTAGATCCACTCGAGACGCGCCTGCTCCATGTAGCGGAAGACAAGCGTGTTGTTGACGTGCCCGAGCGCATCCATGTCGCCCCAGCGGATCGACTGGATGCTGCGGTGGACCTGGACCCGGCCTATGGGCAATGGCGTGGGCAACGGCGACTCGTCGGAAAAGGTAAAATTGTAACGTGGCGGGCGCGGCGCGGTCTGCGGCTGCATTCTTTAGAGGTCGATGCATGGCGCGGGAATCGATGGAATACGACGTGGTGGTGGTCGGCGCAGGGCCCGCGGGCCTGTCGGCGGCCATTCGCGTCAAGCAGCTTGCGGCGGCCGCGTCGCGCGAGGTGTCGGTTTGCGTGCTCGAGAAAGGCGCATCGGTGGGCGCGCACATCCTTTCGGGCGCCGTGGTGGATCCGATCGCGCTAAACGAGCTGCTGCCCGACTGGAAGGCTCGCGGCGCACCCCTTGACACGCCAGTCAGCGGCGACCAGTTCATGCTGCTGTCGGCCACGCGCGGCTGGCGCGTGCCCGGTGCGTTGATGCCTCCGCTGATGAGCAACCATGGCAATTACATCGTCAGCCTCGACAACGTGTGCCGATGGCTCGGCGAGCAGGCCGAGGCGCTGGGCGTGGAAATCTACCCCGGATTCGCCGCCGCCGAACTGCTGTACGACGAGCATGGCGCGCTGCGCGGCGTCGCCACCGGCGACCAGGGCGTCGCGCGCGACGGCAGCCACCGCGCCGATTACGCCCCCGGCATGGAACTCCACGCCCGCTACACGCTGCTGGCCGAGGGCTGCCGCGGCTCGCTATCGCAGGAACTGATCGCGCATTTCGACCTGCGGCGGGACATTGGCCCGCAGAAATATGGAATCGGCATCAAGGAGCTGTGGCAAGTCGAGCCCGCGCGACATCGCAAGGGCCTGGTTTTGCACACGCAGGGCTGGCCGCTGGATTCGCGTACCGGCGGCGGCTCCTTCGTCTACCACTTCGGCGACAACCTGGTTGCGGTGGGGTTCGTGGTTCACCTCGACTACGCGAACCCGCACCTGTCCCCGTATGACGAATTCCAGCGCCTGAAGACGCATCCCGCGCTGCGCGGCACGTTCGAGGGCGGCAAGCGCCTGGGCTATGGTGCGCGCGCAATCAACGAAGGTGGACTGCAATCGGTGCCCGCGCTGGCGTTTCCCGGCGGCGTGCTGATCGGCTGCGCGGCAGGATTCGTCAACCTGCCGCGGATCAAGGGCACGCACAATGCGATGAAGACCGGAATGCTCGCTGCCGAGAGCGTCGTCGACGCGCTGGTTGCGGGTCGCGCGCGCGACACGTTGACGGACTATCCGGCGCGCTACCGCGCTTCGTGGGTCTACGACGACCTGTACAAGGTGCGCAACGTGAAGCCAGGACTCAAATGGGGCATGTGGCTGGGTACGCTGCATGCGGGCGCGCAGATGTGGCTGAGCGACCTCAAGCTCGGAGCGCTCGCGCCGTGGACGCTGCGCCACAAGCTGCCCGATTACCTCGCGTTGAAAACCGCCGCATCGATGCCGCCCATCGATTATCCGAAATACGACGGCGTGCTTACGTTCGACAAACTGTCCTCCGTGTTCCTTTCCGGCACCAATCACACCGAGGACCAGCCATCGCACCTGCGCCTGCGTGATGCGTCGTTTCCGGTCAGCGTCAACCTCGCGCTGTATGACGGTCCCGAGCAACGCTACTGCCCCGCGGGCGTATACGAATTCGTCGACGCGCCGGACGCCGCCGGCAAGCGGCTGCAGATCAACGCGCAGAACTGCGTGCATTGCAAGACATGCGACATCAAGGATCCGCGCCAGAACATCCGCTGGGTGACGCCTGAAGGTGGCGGCGGTCCCAACTACGTCGACATGTAGCCGCTGTCCCGCGCGCGACGCCTCCCGTCGCCCTTGTCTTAACACGCGCTACAAGGAAGGATCCGATGACCACCCCGACCGCCCGCCGTACCGTTCTTTCATTGAAGGAAATGGCCCGCGCCGACGAGAAGATCGCGATGCTCACCTGCTATGACGCGAGCTTTGCGGCACTCGAGGAGCGGGCCGGTGTCGACGTGATGCTGGTCGGCGACTCCCTCGGCATGGTGATCGAAGGACACGCGTCGACGCTGCCGGTGACGCTGGCCGACATGCTGCATCACACGCGAGCAGTCGCCGCCGGCGCACGCAATGCGCTGGTCGTCGCCGACCTGCCGTTCGGCAGCTACCAGCAGAGTCCGCAGCAGGCGTACGCCGGTGCTGCGCAGCTGATGGCGGCGGGCGCGCAGATGATCAAGCTCGAGGGCGGGAAATGGCTTGCACCGACCGTCGAGTTCCTGGTCGAGCGCAGCGTTCCCGTTTGCGGCCATCTTGGCCTCACGCCGCAATCGGTGCACGCACTGGGCGGCTACAAGGTACAGGGACGAACCGAGGATTCCGCCAAGCGGCTGGTCGACGACACCCGCGCGCTGGTCGATGCCGGAATCGAGCTGCTGGTGCTGGAAATGGTACCCGCGACGCTCGCCACAACGCTGACGCTTGAAATCACGACGCCTACAATCGGCATCGGAGCAGGTCCCGGTTGCTCGGGCCAGGTGCTGGTGCTGTACGACATGCTGTCGATCTATCCGGGCAAGATGGCGCGGTTCGTGCGCAATTTCATGACGGGCAACGCGAGCATCGAGGCGGCCGTCGCCGCCTACGTGCGGGCAGTGAAGGACCGCAGTTTTCCTGCATCCGAACACTGCTTCGATTAGTACGGGCATCTTCCGATGGACATTGTCGAAACCGCCGTGGCGTTGCACGCCCGTCTGTCCGATTGCGCGTCCATCGCGTTCGTGCCGACGATGGGCAACCTGCACAGCGGGCACCTGCAGCTGGTGCGCCGTGCGCACGACGCAGCACGGACGGTGGTCGCGAGCATCTTCGTCAACCGGCTGCAATTCGGACCGCACGAGGACTTCGACCGCTATCCGCGAACCTTCGCGGCCGACTGCGCGGCGTTGCGCGACGCACGCGTCGATGTGCTGTTCGCGCCGCGCGACGACGAGATGTACCCGTCGCCACAACAATTCCGCGTTGCGACGCCGCCGCTGGCCGCGGAGCTGGAAGGCGCATTCCGTCCGGGCTTCTTCGAAGGCGTGGCTACTGTCGTGCTGAAGCTGTTCAACCTCGTGCAACCCGACGCCGCGGTATTCGGCGCGAAGGACCGCCAGCAGCTCGAGATCCTGCGCGGGATGGTGCGCGAGTTCAACCTTCCGATCGACATCATCGAAGCGCCGACCGTGCGCGCGGACGATGGGCTGGCGCTGTCGTCGCGCAACGCCTACCTGTCGCCGTCCGAGCGCCAACAGGCGCCGCAGTTGCATCGGGCGCTGGAAAGCGTCGTGCGCGCGCTGCGCGGTGCAGACCACGCGTACGAACGCCTCGAGCGCGACGCGCAAGCCGCGTTGACCGCACAAGGATGGAAGGTGGACTACGTGGCGGTGCGCTTGCGCGCGGCGCTCGCGAGGCCGCAGCGCGCCGAGCCGCCACAGGCGCTCGCCGTGCTCGCAGCCGCTACGCTCGGCGGCACCCGGTTGATCGACAACATCGCGGTCGGCGACGATTCGCCGGCAGACGGCGTCGCGGCCTGATCAGCGAGGCCACAGCCATGCGGCGCCGCGGACGCCGCTGGAATCGCCGTGCAGATTCTTCACCAGGCGCGTATCGACGCGGTCGCTGAATACCCATTCTCCCCATTGGCGCGGAACATCGATGTACAGCGCATCGATGTTGGACACGCCGCCGCCCAGCACGATCGTTTCCGGATCGACGATGTTGATCACGTGCGCAAGCGCACGCGCGAGCCGCCCCACATACCGCGCGAGCGTCGCCCGGCAGGCGGGATCGCCGGCCGCCGCGCATGCCGCGATCTGCGCCGATGAGACCGAGCGATCATGGGCGTGGTCGTACTCGATGCCCGGCCCCGACAGGAACGTCTCGATGCAACCGCTGTGTCCACAGAAACAGGGTGGTCCGGGACGCTCGTCGTCCTGCGGCCACGGCAGCGGATTGTGTCCCCATTCACCGGCAATCCCGTTGACACCATCGAGCACGCTGCCGTTGACGACGATGCCGCCGCCGACACCGGTGCCGAGGATGACGCCGAACACGACGTCTGCACCCACGCCAGCGCCGTCGCTGGCCTCCGAAAGGGCGAAGCAATTGGCGTCGTTGGTCAAGCGGATCG
>JBDTJK010000076.1:0-6330 GCA_039935875.1 Casimicrobiaceae bacterium | reverse complement strand
ATTTTCGCCGGCACCGCAAGGAAGCGAACACCATGGCCAATTCGGCGCAAGCCAAGAAACGCGCCCGACAGGCGGAAGCGACGCGCCAGCGCAACGCGAGCCTCAAGTCGGAATTGCGAACCGCAGTGAAGAAGGTCAAGAAGGCGATCACCACTGGCGACAAGGCCGCCGCGACGGCGCAACTGCAGCAGTCGCAGTCGGCCATCGACCGCATTGCCGACAAGCGGATCGTGCACAAGAACCTCGCCTCGCGCACCAAGTCGCGCCTTGCACAGGCGATCAAGACACTGCACTGAGCAACTGCAGCAAGGTATTCGTGCCCCACCGCGGCGTCAGCGTCATGGCGCCGTACGGGCCACGCAGCGATGGGGCGCGTCTTGCGCCCCTTTGCTTGGCCGCGAGCGATCTCGGGGGTGGGAACCGCAGCATTTTCAATCCCGGTGGCGAGGGTCGTCATACCTGCTCTCTAGTCTCCCGCCGCCGTTCGCGTCCATCCCCGGCGGGGTCAGGCATCGCGGAGGGGCAATGGCGCCTTCGGCACAGGTTACCGTGAGCTCGTTGTCCCGGGCGAAATCGAGAAGGAACTGATACAGGCGCGGTGCGATCCCGGCCAGCTCGTGGGCAACGACCAGCGCCTTGCGGCCACGCATGGCCAACCGGCACACGAGCGGCGAATACACGAGCTTCTGGTGGCGACCGAACGCCGACGTCAAGCCGGCCAAGCGATCGCACCAGCCGGCGAGGCGGAACGGACGCCCGACAGTGGTGGTCCCCCACGGCACGGCGTCGCAGCGCGCAGCCGTCGGCGGCGGATCGGCATCGGTTGGCACGTCGTCATTTTACGGGATGTGCGACGCCGTGCATGTAGCGCACAGCGTGGCAAACTCTTGGGAAGCGCGCCGGCACGCGCTACCATCACAATCGCCCTTACCATGGACCGGTTCGCATCGATGCCCGCAGCCCCTTCTCCCGTCGCTTCTGCCGTACGTAACGCCGATCCGGGGATCGAGCTCTGGGAGCAGCATTTCCGCGATCCGCAGCGGGGCGTCGAAATGGCACTTGCCTCACTCGCCGACGACGCCACCGGTGAACGCATGCGCGGCTGGGCCGAACTGACGCTCGCGTTCAATCACCTTTACTTTTCGTCACGGCCGGCCGAAGCCGAGTCCGGCATCGCGCGGGCCGAGAAACTCTTCGTGAAGGCCGCGGATCGGCGCGGACAGTTGCTTGCCGAGATCGGCAGTGCGCGACTGCTGATCGTGCAGCAGGCGTCGGTGCCCGCGCGCGACCGGTTGCTGGCGATCCGTGACGAAGCGATGGCGCTGCTGCCTCCGGAGGATCGCTTCTGGCTGCTGAATGCGCTTGGCGCCACGTACTTCTACGCCGACCAGGTCGACGAAGCGATCCGCTATATCTATCAGGCGCTGGAGACCCTGCGCTCGGTGGACCTTTCGCCACAGCTGCCGACGGTGATGTCGAATCTCGCCGCCGCGCTGGTCACCATCGGCGATTACGCACCGGCGCGCGAGCTCGCGCAGGACGCGCTGGAAATCCAGTCGCGCTTCAACAATCCGCAATTGATCCTGTTCGCACGCTCCAACCTGGCCGAAGCGTTGCAGGGACTTGCCGACTATCCGGCCGCACTGGCCACCGTGGAGACGATGCTGGGCGACGTCAGCCTGCACGAGGCGCACGCCGCACAGAATCACTACTGTGCGATCGCGGCCGAGGTCTACTCGTTCCACGGGCGTTTCGATGACGCCGCGCAGGCGACGGAGCTGGCGCGGCAGATCTGGGACGCCTACCCTGGTGGGTTCAACGAAGTGAATTTTCGCTGGGCCGACGCGGTGCTCGCGTCGGCGCGCGACGTGACCGGCGCGCCGTTGCCGGTGCTCGAGCGCGCGATCGACGCGGCTGCGCGCGTCAAGCACCTGCCGACGCTGTGCAAGGCGCACGCGCTGGCAGCTGAACGCCATGCCGCACTGGGACAGTTCGAGGCGGCCTATGAGCACCATCGGCAGCTGTTGCTGCACACGACGCTGCGCTTGTCGAACCGCGCCCGCGTCAAATACGACCTGTTGAAATTCGACCATGAACTGCGCCACGCGCGTGCCGAGCGCGACCGCGCCGAGCGCCAGCGACGCGAAAGCGAAGCGCTCAATCGCCAGCTCGAGCGGCTCAACAACGAACTGTCGCGCAAGATGCGTGAAGTCGAGGAACTGCAGTCGCGGCTCGCCAGCGAGGCCGTGCACGACCCGCTGACGCAGTTGTTCAACCGGCGCTATCTCGATTCGGTCGTGCCGGCTTTGCTGTCGGGCACCGCGCGCCGCGCAAGCGCGCTGGCGGTCGCCCTGCTCGACCTGGACCGTTTCAAGCGCGTCAACGATGTGCATGGCCACCTGGCGGGCGACAAGGTGCTGATGCAGATCGGCCGCCTGTTCTCGCTTGCGTTGCGGCCGTCCGACGTCGTCTGTCGCTACGGTGGCGAGGAATTCTGCGTGGTGCTTCCCGATACCGATGGTCCGGGTGCACTGGTGGCGATGACCACGCTCGCCGACCGCTTGCGCGAGATGACGGTCGACTGGGCCGGCTCATCGCTGAAGGGTTTCACCTTCTCGGCGGGCATCGCCGTGTTCCCGCAGCACGGGCAGTCGCTGTCCGACCTGATCTCGGTTGCCGATCGCGCGCTGTACGATGCCAAGGATGCGGGACGCGACCGCTCGCTCGTCGCGCCCGGCGCCTGACAACGGCTCACATGCTAACATTTTGCCCTGATTCCTTGCCGCGCGGATTCGCCATCGCGCGTTCGCCGCGCGTCACGCCATGACGCCGCCCACCCGTCACTTCCTGCAGCTTGCAGACTTTTCGCGCGACGAGATCGAGCACCTGTTCGCACGTACGCGCTGGATCAAGGACCGTTTCAAGCGCTATGAGATCTACCAGCCGCTGCGCGACCGCACGCTGGCCATGGTGTTCGAGAAAGCATCGACGCGTACCCGCGTGTCGTTCGAGGCCGGCATGAACCAGTTGGGCGGCATCGCGATCAACCTGAACCGCGGCGACACGCAGCTGGCGCGCGGCGAGCCAATCGAGGACGTAGCGCGCGTGATTTCGCGGATGGTGGACGTGGTGATGATCCGCACGTTCGAGCAGACGATCATCGAGCGCTTTGCTGCGCACTCGCGCGTGCCGGTGATCAACGGCCTGACCAACGAATACCACCCCTGCCAGATCCTTGCCGACATGTACACGTTCGTCGAGCACCGCGGACCGTTGCGCGGGCGCACTGTCGCATGGATCGGCGACGCCAACAACATGTGCAACACGTGGTTGCAGGCCGCCGAACTGTTCGACTTCAAGCTGCACGTGTCGGCGCCTGCCGGCTACTCGCTGCCGCCGGAGCGCGTCGAGGGTCGCGCGGCACACTTCGCGGCGTTCGGCGACCCGCTAGCCGCATGCCGAGGCGCCGACCTCGTCACCACCGACGTGTGGACCAGCATGGGCCAGGAAGCGGAGAACGATGTACGGCGCAAGGCCTTCGCCGACTGGACCGTCGACACCGAAATGATGGGCGTCGCAAGACCCGATGCGCTATTCATGCATTGCCTGCCGGCGCATCGCGGCGAGGAGGTCGCGGCGGACGTGATCGATGGACCGCAGAGCGTTGTCTGGGACGAGGCCGAGAATCGCATGCATGCGCAGAAGGCGCTGCTCGAATACCTGTTGTGCGGGCACATCGATTGATGCGTGGCTCGCGCCCATCGGAGGAACTATGCCGATGATCGACCACATGTCCAGCGGCGTCAGCGACCTCGATGCCGCCCGCGCGATCCCGGTCTGCCACAAGGCCGCGTGAAGCCAACCCCTGCGCAAGGAGCGCGAATGCCCATGACCTTGTTCTCACTGTTACGCGCCACCATCATCGGATGCGCAGTCACCGCGTCGTCGTGGGCATTTGCGCAAGCGTGGCCCGAGCATCCGATCCACTTCATCATGACCGCGCCGGCGGGAAGCTCGATCGACGTGCTCGGGCGCACGATCGCCGACAAGCTGGCGCCTCGGCTCGGCCAGTCGGTCATCGTCGAGAACAAGCCCGCCGCCGGCGGAACGGTGGCGACCACCGAAGTGGCGCGTGCGGCGCCCGATGGCTACACGATGCTGCTCGGCTACAACGGTCCGCTTTCCTTTGCACCGCTGCTGCAGAAACTTCCCTACGACGTGCACAAGGACCTGGCGCCGGTGATCACGACCACCAGCCAGCCCAACGTGCTGGCGGTGACGGCTTCTCTGCCTGTCCACACGCTGGCCGAACTGGTTACCTATGCCAAGTCCCATCCGGGCAAGCTCTCGTATGCGTCGGTGGGCAACGGCAGCTCGTCGCACCTCAACATGGAGTTGTTCAAGCGGATGGCGGGCATCGACGTCGTGCACATCCCGTTCAACGGGTCGCCGCCGGCGGTGATGGCGACGGTCCAGGGCGAAACGCAGATGCTGTTCGCGGTGATGCAGCCGCTGCAGGGACAGATCGCCGCGGGCAAGTTGCGCGCGCTCGCCGTCACCACCGCCAAGCCATTTGCGCTGGTGCCTGGAATCCCTTCGATCGCCGAGTCGGGCTACCCCGGCTTCGAGGCGCTCGCCTGGAACGGCGTGATGGTTCCGGCAGGAACACCGAAAGCGGTCATCGAGCGTCTCAACAAGGAGATCAACGCGATCTTCAGCGATCCCGATGTCGTGCAGCGCATGAATGCGCAGGGCTTCGCGCTGGTCGGTGGCACGCCGGAAGCGTTCGGCAAGCTCATCGATGACGAAGCGCGGCGCTGGGCCCCGGTGATCAAGGAGGTCGGGCTCAAGATCGACTGACGCGCACGCGGATCGTGCCGGATCAACGGGTACCGCCGCGCCGGGCGCCACGCTCCAGTCGATAGATGCGCGATTCGCCATACGCCTTGGCGAGCGCCAGCATGCCGATGTATTCTAGCCGGTAACCGCGCTCGCCGCTCGCGACGAGCGTGCCGGCGAAGGCTTCGCTGACATAGATCATTCCCGGCGGCGTGATCGGCTCGATGCGCGCGGCGCGCGTGACGTTGGAGCCGAAGTAGCTGCGCCGCTGCATCACTGGATCGAAGCCGAGGAAGATCGGCCCCGCGTGCAATGCGATGCGGATCTGGCTGGTGTCCGGCAGGCCGGCGGCGGTCCAGTCCTCGGCCTGCATGAGTGCGAGCAATCCAAGTGCGAACTCGGCGCCGTCGCGCGGTGATTCGAACACGCCGTACAGTGCGTCGCCCCATGTCTTCACTTCCAGCGGCGGCGTCTTCGACGACGCGACCTGTTGCGCGCCGATTTCCAGGAAGCGGTGCTGGAACAGTGGCGCGTACGCGTCGTGCAGACGGCTATAGCCGGCAAAGTCGGCGAACAGCATCGTCTTCAGTCCGCGCTGGGGCCGCGCGGCCCCGGCGAGCGTTGGCGTCGCGTCGAGTCCTGCCGGCAATATCACCGTCGCGCTGCGGCGTGGCACGCGAGGCGTCACCTGCAGCGCACTGCCCGTCGGCAGCGCCGTTGCACCCGATGCTTCGCGCAGGCCGCGCAGGTCGATCAGCTCCAGCGTGCCCGCGGTGCGCTTCCAGCGCTCGAACGACGCCCGCGCGCCGCCGACGCGCGCCTTGGATTTCGCGTCGATCACCGCCAGCAGCGTCGGCGTGACTTCGAGCTGGGCGGCGCGCAGCATCGCCAGCCCTTCGAGCATCGTCGCCGCATATTCATATAACACGTCGTCGCCGAGATGGCCTTCCTCGGTGGCCATGATCACGCGGGTCGCACGGTGGAGCGCACGCTGGTAGCGGCCGACCCAGGCCTCGCCGCCAATGGCAACGCTGGTGCGCGCAAATTCCACGCGGTCGAACGGCAGCACGATGTTGACCTCGGCGCCGATATCGAGCGCAGCCTCGATGAAAGTGATGTCGGCGCCGCATGCGGCCGACGTATAGGCGATCGGCCGCGTGAGGCGCGCAAGGCGCGCGCGGATAGCGGCCGACACCGCGGTCTCGAGCGCGGGCGGAAAGCGCGGCCGTGCGGTGCCGGGAGGATCGATCATGTGGCCGACGAACGCCAGCACGTCCACCGCCGGCATCGCAGGCAGCACCATTGTTGCTTGCGGCAGCACGGCCGCGAGCAGCTTGACCTGCCGCCGCATCGTGGCGACCACACCAGCGTCACCTGCTGCGAGCACAAAGGCCCGCGCATAGCTACGCTGTGCCAGGCGCAACTTGCCGAGCAGCAGCTCCGCCTCGCCGCGCGTCGCATGGTCCCAGCATGTCGCCACATTTTCTTTCG
>JBDTJK010000075.1:0-5260 GCA_039935875.1 Casimicrobiaceae bacterium | reverse complement strand
AAAACCCGTCCGCAATGCCAGCGAACGGGTTTCGTGTGCCCCGCCTGGTATGTCCAGGCTGGAGCGAACCTCGCTTTAGCGGCATTTATCATGCGCCCGCAAGCTGAAGCTTCAAATCGGCGCAGTGGAATCATAGCGCAATCGCGCGCGACCGTCAAAACGCGCGACGGATGCGACCAAACTGGCGCGGCGACGCCATCGTTCAATCGCGCGATCGTGTCATTGCGTCAGTTCGCGCTGGCGCGGCTCGTCGTCTTCGCTTTCGTTCTGGCCGCGCCATTCGTCGCGGTCGCCGGCCACCTGCGCAAGATATTCCGGCGTGATGTCGCCGGCGACATAGATGCCGTCGAAGCACGACGCGTCAAAGCGCGTGAGCTTCGGGTTGGCCTTGCGCACCGCGTTCTTCAGCGCTTCGAGGTCCTGGTAGATCAGCAGGTCAGCGCCGATTTCGGTGGCGATCTCGGCTTCGGTGCGACCGGTGGCCACGAGCTCGCTCGGCGTCGGCATGTCGATGCCGTACACGTTCGGATAGCGTACCGGTGGCGCGGCCGACGCGAAGTACACCTTGCGCGCGCCCGCCTCGCGCGCCATGTTGACGATCTCGCGCGACGTCGTGCCGCGCACGATCGAGTCGTCGACCAGAAGCACCACCTTGTCCTTGAACTCCATGCCGATCGGATTGAGCTTCTGGCGTACGCTCTTCTGGCGCATCGCCTGCCCCGGCATGATGAACGTGCGGCCGATGTAGCGATTCTTGACGAAGCCTTCGCGGTAGGTAAGGCCGAGGCAGTTGGCGAGCTCGAGCGCGGACGGCCGGCTCGAGTCGGGGATCGGAATCACGACATCGACGTCCTGCGCCTCGGGGATGCCGCGGATCTTGTCGGCGAGCCCTGCGCCCATGTTGAGGCGTGCCTCGTATACCGACGTGCCGTCGATGACGCTGTCCGGACGCGCCAGGTACACATATTCGAAGATGCATGGCACCAGCTGGGGGTTGTCGGCACACTGGCGCGCATGGAATTCGCCGGCGTAGTCGACGAACACCGCTTCGCCCGGCAGCACGTCGCGCACGACCTCGAATCCCAGCGACTCGACGGCGACCGACTCGCTCGCCGCCATCCACTCGGTCCCGGCCAGCGTTTCGTTGCGGCCAAGGATCAACGGACGGATGCCGTTCGGATCGCGGAACGCGAGCAGACCGTAGCCCGCGATCATCGCCACGATCGCGTATGCGCCGCGGCAGCGCTTGTGCACGCCGGCAACCGCGCGAAAGATCGCGTCGGGACTCAAGCGGTGATGCTGCGCCGCGCGCTCGAGCTCGAGCGCGAGCACGTTGAGCAGCACCTCGCTGTCGCTGTTGGTATTGACGTGGCGGAAGTCGAGCTGGAACAGCTCGCGCTTCAGCGCCTCGCTGTTGGTCAGGTTGCCGTTGTGGGCGAGCGTCACGCCGAATGGCGAGTTCACGTAGAACGGTTGTGACTCGAGCTCGGAGAACGCGCTGCCGGCCGTCGGATAGCGGCAATGCGCGATGCCCGTGCTGCCTTTGAGCTCGCGCATGTTGCGCGTGCGGAACACGTCGCGCACGTAGCCCGGGCCCTTGTACAGGTGGAACACCGGACCTTCGCTGGTGGCGATTCCCGCCGCGTCCTGGCCGCGGTGCTGCAACAGCAGCAGTCCGTCATAGAGGAGCTGGTTGACCGGACCGTGCGATACGATGCCGACGATTCCGCACATGGTGGTTCCTAGATGTTGGTTCGTTGTGCGGGCCGCGCAGGCGCCGCGGGCGATGCGGGAAGCGGCTGCGGGTGCAGCACGGCACCCAGGTAGTCGGCCCACGCTGCGGGCAGCGACTGGCGCACGAACGCCCCGCCCAACAGCAATCGCGGCACCAGCGTCGACTTCGCGAACCACGGCTCGGCGGCCATTGCCGTCGACGCGAACACCAGCACCATGACCATCGCGATCAGCGCGCCACGCACGACGCCGAACAAACCGCCCAGCAACCGGTCAAGTGTTCCCAAACCTATGGCCCGCGCGCCCGATTTCAAGAGCGTACCGAGCAGTGCGCCGAGAATAAGAACGCCGACCAGGATCAGTACGAACGCCACGACGTAGCGCAGGTGCGGAGAGCCGAGCATGTCGACCGGAAACCAGCTGCCAACCGGTCCGGCGAGCAGGATCGCGGCGCCGAGCCCCAGGATCCAGGCGGCGAGCGAGAAAAGTTCCTTGATGATGCCGTGGATCAGTGCAAGCAACGAAGACGCGACAATGATCGCCGCGAGCAGCAGGTCGAAGCCTGTCATGACGAGCGCGCGGCGACGATGCCGTTCTGGCCCTCGCGCTTCAGCTTGTCGCGCGCGGCGGTGGCCTCTTCGCGTGAAGTGAACGGGCCCACCCTGACCCGCCACAGCGTGCCACGCGCGGTCGTTACCGGCTCGGTGAACGCCGCGTGACCGCTGCGCTTCAGGCGGTTCGCCAGTGCGTTGGCGCCCTTGTCGTCGGCGAACGCGGCGAGTTGCACGTCGAATCCGCGTGCGGACTTCGTCGCGGGGTTGGAACCCTTGGCCGGCACCGCGGTGCCCGCCTTCGACAGCGTCGGATGCGCCTGCGGCGACGGCGGCGCCTTGGATTCCGTTGCGGGGGATTTCCGGCTGCTGTCGTCGACTGCAGGCGCCGGGCTTTTTGCGCTGCCGGGTGGGGCGGCGCTCCTGGCATCCCCGGTGGCATTGGCCGCCTTGTCCACCGCGTCGGACTTGCGCTCGGTCACAGGCGCCACGCTGTTCGACGTTCCCAGTACGCGCTGCTCCGAATCGCTCAACGATTTCGCAGGTGCGGCACTCGCCGGCGTGGCGCCCTTCGACGCATCGGCGGATGTCGCGACCTTGGCTGCATCGGCCTTTGGCACGGGCGCAGCGGATTTTTGCGCAGCGTCGCCCTTGCTGCCCGGATCGGCCGCGACGCCTGGATTCGAAGGCGCCGGCGACGGCGCATTCAGGCGATTCACGAACTTTCCCTGATCCACCGCCGGAATGCGCACTGATACGTCGTCGCCCAGAGGTCGCTCGTCGCTTTCGAGAAGCATCGGCACGAACACGGCGGCGGCCAACGCGAGGACGACTGCGCCCACCAGTCGCCGACGCGCCTTCTTTTTCAATTCATCGAGATTGGCGTCGGCAGGTGCGCGCATGGGGGTCACGGTGAGAGGCTTGCGGCACCGGCGGCGAGCGCTGCCGCAACGGTGACGAATGAGCCGAAGACGACGATTCTATCAGCCTCTGCTGCTGCATCGCGCGCCTTGTCCAGCGCCCGTGCGATGTCGCTGCTGGCGTCGATGGCGTCATCGGCGACACCCCCGGCGATCATCCGCGCGCGCAGCGCCTCTGCACTCTGGCCACGCGCACCGGCAAGCGGAGCGATGAACCAGCGGTCGATGCGCGGCGCCACCGCGCGCACGACGCCCTCGACGTCCTTGTCGGCGAGTGCCGCGAACACCGCATACGTGCACGGATGGAATCCCATCTCGCCGAGCGCGCCCGCCAGCGCTTGGGCGGCCTGCGGGTTGTGCGCGACGTCGAGCACAGTCAGCGGGCGTCCGGGCAGCACCTGGAAGCGCCCGGGCCACTCTACGTGCACGAGGCCGTCCCTTACTGCGCCCGCCGACACTGGCAGGCGCTCGCGCAACAGATCGACGACGGCCAGTGCAGTGGCGGCGTTCGCCAGCTGGAACGCGCCGCGCAACGCCGGCACCGGCAATCCATAGCGGCTACCGCCCGGTCCGCTATAGCGCCACTGCGAGCGCTCGTCGACGTAATCATATTCATGGCCGAGGCGGACCAGGCGCACGTCGCCGGCCTGCGCTCGCGTGGTTACGCTGCGTGGAATATCGCGCTCGCCGATCACCGCGACCCGTCCGGCCCGGAAGATGCCCGATTTCTCGAAACCGATCGCCTCGCGCGTCGATCCGAGATAGTCGACGTGATCGATGCCGACACGCGTCAGCACGGCGATATCGGCATCGATCACGTTGACGGCATCGAGGCGGCCACCCAGCCCGACCTCGAGCACCAGCGCGTCGAGCCGCGCTTGTGCAAACAGCACGAACGCCGCGAGCGTGCCGAATTCGAAGTAGGTCAGCGCGATGTCGCCGCGCGCGCGCTCGACCGTGGCGAAGCTCGCGCACAGCGCGTCATCGCTGGCGCTGACGCCATCGACGACGACCCGCTCGTTGTAGCGCAGCAGGTGCGGCGATGTGTAGAGTCCGGCGCGATAACCGGCGCGTCCGAGAATCGATGCGAGCATCGCGCATGTCGATCCCTTGCCGTTGGTGCCGGCCACGGTGATCACCGGGCATGCGAAAGCGATGTCGAGGCGGGCCAGCACCTGCTGCACACGCTCGAGACCGAGTGCTATGGCCTGTGGATGCAGCGATTGCAGGTGTTCGAGCCAGTCCTGCAGCGTCGCCAACGGCGCCGCGGACGCCATCGTCAGGCGGCCGGCGCGGGTTGCCGGGTCAATAGCGCAAGCGTGCGTGCAAGTTCGTTGCGCAGTTCGCGTCGGTCGACGATCATGTCGATGGCACCCTTGTCGCGCAGGAATTCCGCGCGCTGGAATCCGTCGGGAAGCTTTTCACGCACCGTCTGCTCGATGACGCGAGGGCCCGCGAAGCCGATCAGCGCGCCGGGCTCGGCGATGACGATATCGGCGACGAATGCGAACGATGCGGATACGCCGCCCATCGTCGGGTCGGTCAGGATCGAAATGTAGGGGAGCTGCGCGCGCGTCAATTCCTGCAGCACGGCAGTGGTCTTCGCCATCTGGAACAACGAGCTCACGCCTTCCTGCATGCGCGCACCACCCGATGCCGCGATGCTGATGAACGGCACGCGCGCCTCGAACGCGACACGTACGCCGCGCGCGAAACGCTCGCCGACCACCGATCCCATCGAGCCACCCATGAAGTCGAACTCGAATGCGGCGATCACCAGCGGCTGGGTCTTGATGCTGCCCTGCATCACCACCAGCGCATCGGTCTCGCCGGTCTCCTCCAGCGCTGCTGCGAGCCGCTCCGGATATTTCTTCTGGTCCTTGAACTTGAGGCTGTCGATCGGCACCACTTCGGAGCCGATCTCGAAGCGCCCGTCCGCGTCGAGCAGCATGTCGAGCCGCTCGCGGGCGCCAAGACGCGTGTGATAGTTGCATTTCGGACACACGAACAGGTTCTTCTCGAGATCGGTGCGATACAGCGTCGCCTCGCACGAAG
>JBDTJK010000074.1:0-3429 GCA_039935875.1 Casimicrobiaceae bacterium | reverse complement strand
CGCGGATCAGGTGCTCGTTGACCGCGGTGTCGAAGTACGCGTAGTAGACGGCATTGTTGACATGCGCATAGCTGTCGTTGTCCATCCATCGCGTCGCGATGCGCAAGAAGCGCGGGAATGCGCTGCGTGGCGGATGCGCGGGCATCGCCGGCAAATCGCCGGATGCGGCTGACGCGGGATGCATGTCGTTCATCCGTGGTTTACGTCGAGCATCCGCTCGTCGAGCAGCTCGATCCAGTGGCGCACCGGACGCTCGGTCCCAGACGCGAGATGGGTGATGCATCCGATGTTGGCTGACGCGATAACGTGCGGCCGCTCGGCTTCCAGCGCCGCGAGCTTGTTGTGCTTCAACTGGCCGGCGAGTGCCGGTTGCAGCATCGAATAGGTTCCGGCCGCACCGCAGCACAGGTGCGCATCCACGATCGGCAGGCGCTGGTAACCCATCGCGTCGATCAGTTCCTCGACCTGTCCCTTGATCTGCATGCCATGCTGCAGCGTGCATGGCGCATGGAATGCGATGCGCGGCGACCCGCGATCGAGCGCGATCAGCGGGCCGATCGCCTTCCACTCGGCGGCGATCACTTCGACCGGATCGCGCGCAAACTTCGACACTTGTGCCGCACGCTGGGCATACATGGTATCGCCACGCAGCAGGTGCCCGTACTCGCGCACGCTGACACCGCATCCGCTGGCGGTGACGATGATCGCTTCGGCGCCCGACTCGAGTGCCGGCCACCACGCGTCGATGTTGCTACGCGCGAGCGCAAGCGCTTCGTCGTGCGCAGCAAGATGCTCGGACAACGCGCCGCAACAACCGCCGCCGTCGGGCGCCGCCACCGCACCGATGCCTATGCGATCGAGGATCCGCGCCATTGCGGCATCGATGTTCGGCGCGATCGCCGGCTGCACGCATCCGCGCATGATCAGCATCTGTCGCGCATGCCCGGCGGTCGGCCACTTGCCCGCACGATGTCGCTCCGGAATTCGTTGTGCAATCTCGCGTGGCAGCCACGCCCTGACTGCGCGCCCCGTTGCCAGCGCCGCGCCGAACAGCGAGTGCGACAGCAGGCCCTTGCGCAGCGTGTAGCGCTTTGCGGCTTCCGCGGGAGGGCGCACCACCTTGCGCTCGACGATACGCCGGCCGATGTCGACCAGCGCGCCGTAGCGCACACCCGAAGGACATGTGGTTTCACAGCTGCGGCAGGTCAGGCAGCGGTCGAGATGCAGTTGCGTGCGTGCGGTAGGCGCTGCGCCTTCGAGTACTTCCTTCATCAGGTAGATGCGCCCGCGCGGGCCATCGAGCTCGTCACCCAGCAGCTGGTAAGTCGGACACGTCGCGTTGCAGAACCCGCAATGCACGCACGCGCGCAGGATGGACTCGGCTTCATCGCCGTCCGCCGTTGCGCGAAATTCCGCCGACAGGTTGGTTTCCATCAGAGGTCTGCGTACATGCGTCCGCGGTTGAGGATACGCTGCGGATCGAACGCGGCCTTCAGCCGTTGGTGCAGGCCGGCGATCACCGGTGGCAGTGGATGAAAGGCGCCGAGCGCCCGGTCGCCGCCACGAAACAGCGTCGCATGGCCACCGTGGGTGGCGGCGAATGTGCGCAGCCGCGTGGCGTCGACCGGCAATCCGGCGTTCGGCCGCAACCAGCGCAACGCGCCGCCCCACTCAACCAGCTGCTCGCCACCGAGGTCGCTGAACGGTGTGGTCGCCTTGATCGACACCCGCCACAGCGGTGCGCCCGCGTCGCCGCCAAAGAAGCCGTGCGTGTGCTCGCGCACCGATCGCCAGAATGCGGCGCCATCGGTCATTGTCGATCCGCCGAGTTTGCGCAATGCCGCGGCGACGGCCGGCACGGCACCCGAAAAACGCACCGCCAGCTGTCCCCGCTCGAAACACGTGCCCGACAACGGCAATGCCTGTCCTGCCCACTGGTTGACGTACTGGATGGCCTCGTCCGCCGAACACTGGTACACCCGCGTTTCGTCGGTGGCCGGCATGGGTAGGCATTTCAGCGCGATTTCGGTCAGCACGCCCAGCGTCCCCTGCGCACCGGTCATCAGCCGCGATACGTCGAAGCCGGCGACGTTCTTCATCACCCGTCCGCCAAACGCCATCGGCGTGCCGTTGCCATCGATCACCTTGACGCCCAGTACCAGGTCGCGCGCAGCACCCGCGTAAGGGCGCCGCGGACCCGACAATCCGGTGGCGATCGCACCGCCTAGCGTCGCGCCACTGCCGAAATGCGGCGGCTCGAATGCGAGCATCTGCCGCTCGGCCGCCAGCGCGGATTCGACTTCGGAAAGACGCGTACCGGCGCGTGCGATGACGACCAGTTCGACCGGCGCATAGTCGACGATGCCCGTGTGTTCGCGCGTGTCGAGCAACTCGCCGGCGACGTCATTGCCGTAGAAGCGCTTGCTGCCGCCGCCGCCGATCACGATCGGCGTGGCCGTCGCCGCGCATTCGCGAATGCGTGCCGCCCACGCATTCACAGCGTCGCTCATCGGCTTGCAGCGGCGAGCTTGTCGCGATAGACGACGCGCGGTTCGTCGGCTTCGATGGTCGTAGCCTCGGCAAGCGCAGCACGCTCCCATTCGAGCATCCATGGATGCGCAAGCAGCGCACGCCAGTATTCTCCCGCAGTTCCTTCGGGAGCAACGCCGTACGTGCGGAAACGGAATGCCACCGGCGCGAAGAAGGCGTCGACGATCGAAAAGCGCCCGCACAGGAAATCTCCGCCTGCACCATGGCACCTGCGCGATTCGTTCCACAGCGCAGTGACGCGCGCAATGTTCGCCGCCAATGCATCTGACCACGGCCGCACGTCGACGCGTTCCTTGACGCACATCGTCATGTCCTGGCGCAGTGCGCTGAACCCCGAATGCATTTCCGCGCTTAGCGATCGCGCCCATCCTCGCGTGGCACGTTCATCTGGCCACATGCCGACGTGCTTCTCCGCCAGGTATTCGGCGATCGCCAGCGAATCCCACACGACGGTGTTTCCATCGTGCAGCACCGGGACCATCCCTGACGGCGAGAAATCCAGATACGACGCGCTGTAGCCGGTGCCGGACAACTGTACGCAGACCTCCTCGAACGGCGCGCCCGACAGCTTGGTGGCAAGCCAGCCGCGCAGCGACCAGGACGAGTAATTCTTGTTGGCGATATAGAGCTTGTACATTCAGTCCTTGTGATCGCGTGCCGGCATCGGTACCGTCTTGCCGGGATTGAGGATATCCAAAGGGTCCAGCGCGCGCTTGATCCTGCGCATCAGGTCCACTGCGCCTTCGCCGTGCTCGGTGACGAGCGCGTCGAGCTTGTGCACGCCGATGCCGTGCTCGCCGGTGCAGGTGCCGCCCATCGCAATCGCTCGCTCGCTGACGCGCTGCGCGATGGCCTCTGCCTTCGGCCGTTGCTGCGGGT
>JBDTJK010000073.1:0-9144 GCA_039935875.1 Casimicrobiaceae bacterium | reverse complement strand
CTTGAATATCCATGGCGTGGCGAACAGGATCGCGACGCCGATCCAGAACGCGGCGGTGGCGTGGGCGCGGGAGCCGCGATGATGCAGCGCGTAGGCGCCAGCGCACATTCCCGCCGCGAATTCATCGATGCGGATCGTCAGCAGCAGCTGCGCATAGCCATTGTTGGTAGCCATGACGATGAGCTTGCTGGCAACCACGCATGACAGTGCGACACCGTACAGCACCCATCCGCCGTGCCGGCGCAGCAGCACGAACAGCAGCGGGAACACAAGGTAGAACTGCCATTCGAACGGCAGCGTCCAGAACACGCCGTTCATCGTGGCAATGTATTTCTCGATGAAGTTGTGGACCATGCCGAGGTGCAGCAGGAGATCGGTGTAGTCAGGCAACCGCAGGTACACGCCGGCAGCCGCCAGCAGCAGCAGTGCGGTCAGGCATGCGTAGTACGCGGGAAAAACGCGCAATATGCGGCGGCGCAGGAAGGCGCCGTAGTTTTCGCCGAATGCCTGGCGAAAGCGTCCTCCACCGCCACCGCCGACGCGGCGGTCGAGCTTCAGGGACGCCTGCCGGCAGAGGAGGAACCCGGACAGCACGAAAAACACGTCGAGACCGAGCCAGCCAAAGGCGACCAGGGGCGTGAGATCCAGCGAATGCGCGGAGGTTCCCACGCGCAGTGGTGGCGAACCCGCATTGAGCCAGCAGTGAAACAGCAATACCCACGTTGCGGCGAAGGCGCGCACGCCGGTCAGCGCCTTCAGATGCCGCTCGCCTGTGGCTGAGACATTCGCGCGATCGATAACGGATGGCGCGTTCATCGGCGAAGATCCTCGCGCAAACCGCTCAATACAGCAGCACGCGCGCCAGACGCAGGTCCTTCGTGGCCGGCGCGAACATCATCTCGATCTCGAGGTCGTCGACGATCGTGTCCCGCTGCAGCCATTGCGGCGGCCACTCGATCCGCGCCGACGCGCCGCTGCTGTGCGCGACCTGCCGCCACTGATCGTCGCCGGCACTGCGCGCGCTGACGCTCAAGTAGACGAGCGGTGCAGGCCCATCGAAATGCAGCCGCAGGTTGCCGATATGCGATGGCCGTATCACCTGATCAGGTGCAGTACGCAGCGTCAATCGATCGCCGACCGTTGTGGCCGCGATGCCGTTGGTCGTGGCGGTGATGTCGCCGCGCAGCGCGGTCCATCCGTCGGCATCGGCATGGCGCGGTGAGCCGAAAGTCCACAGCAGGGCACCCGCTGGCACGTCCGCGTGGCTGACCAGGAAATCCATCATCGCCTGCTCGGCGGGCGTGCTGATCCATGACGTGTACGCGACGTAACCGGGCTGGCCGGCAAAAATGCCGTTCGAACCGTTCCATGCCATCAGCGAGATCTGCCTGCCACCGTAGTTGAAAAAGTCACGATACTCGCGGTATGCGCGCGCGTAGTCAGGAAGTACCGTGGGTTTCTTGAGGTCGGTGGTATTGGTTTCGGCGATCGACCACGCATCGTCGAAGCGCGCGATCGTGGCGAACAGGCCGTGGCGCGTGTACAGGTCGACATCGTTCTCCGCGGAGGGCCCGTAAAGGATCGCACCGAGGTGGCCAACGCGCGGCACCGCGCCTTCGATCGAGACGCCTGCGGAGTCGGAATCGGGCGAGCGGTCGTTGACGTAGGTCGAAATCGGTCGCAATCCGCGATCCTGCGCGGTGAATGCCTGCGCGGTGAAGATCCTGTCCGCGGGGATCCCCGCTTGGTGCGCCCATTGCGCCAGCTCGGCATAGTGCAGCTGGATCACGTGCTTGCGAAACGCGTCCCACTGCTGGTACCAGGGGTCGAGCCAGAACGGCGTTTCGCCGCGCTTGATCGCGACGCCTTCGCCGCCTGCGAATTCGCGCGGAGGATCGACTTGCGCCCACGATTTCCACTGCTTGCCCGCCATCTTGTTGACTTCGGCGAGCGTCAGCGGATGTGGCCGGCGATAGAAACGCAGGTCTGGTGCGCCGTCGGTCGGATGCCCTGCATACGGGCCACTGCCCGCCAGCCAGTCGCGGAACTGCCGCAACATGCCGGGGTTGTAATCGTAGCGATGGCCATCGCGTGGAAACGGATTCATGTAGGTGTCGGAATCGAGGTTGACGCCGACGAAAAGATCGGGGTGCTCGCGCGCGAACGCCGCCACGATGCGCGCCGCTTCCAGCAGGTTGCGGCGCTTGTAGTTGCGCACGCGGGTGTTGTAGACGTTGTAGGTCAGTGAGCGCGACAGCTGCGGGGAATCGGTCGACCCCGCGAGCCCTTTGCGGAAATCGCCCGGAAGCACCACGTCGTGCTGGTCCCACTGGCAGTTCGCCGGATCGATCTCAAGGTGCGTTGTCAGGTCCCATTGCGCGCTATAGCAGCTTGCGTCGCCCCAGATGCCGCCATTGAGAATGAAATTCACCGGCAGGTGGCGGACGATCGCATATTGGATGACTTCATCCAGGTTATCGTCGGCTACCGCGCGATCGTGGCACTTGCGCGACAGGTCGAAGCGCGGATCGAACTCGAAGTCGCCAGCCTGGCCCGTGGTGGTGCGCATATAGAGGATCGGCACTGATACGCCGACACGCTGCGTCGTCGACGTCAAGCCCTGGTAGCGCGTTTCGATGCCGGCCGCGCCGCCTTGCGACACGCCGGAGGTTGCCATCAGGAACCAGAACGGCCGCTTGGCGAATGCAGGGTTGGCGTCAAGCACGTCCGACCACATCGACATCGCCGCGCGGCTCGCGAGGCTCTTGCGGGCGAGCGTTGCCGTCTCGCCAGCATTGCCGGTCGCGATCACGCTTACCTCGTGCCGCTGCGCCGGCAACGCCGAGAAGTCGCCTTCAAACCGGAATCCGGAGGCTGCGGCAGCCGGATATCCGGGCTTGGCCGCTGCGACGTCGTTGCGCGCGAGACCGTAGTGCGCAGCGTAACGCTTGCCGTCGACATCGACGTCGACGCTGCGGATGCCCGAGGGTGCCAGCGCCCAGCCCGCGATCTGCAGGCGCTCGCCGACCACGGTGTCCGCGGATGGCGTGTCGACCGAGCCGATGATGCCAGGCGGGAGGGCCGTGGCGCTCGCCGAATGGATGCGACCTGCACGATGCAGCGCGTAGAATTCGATCGCCGCCAGCACACAGACGATCGCCAGCACCGCGAGCATCATGCGGCCCACGCCGCCGCGTTGCCTGTGGGTGTCCGGCAAGTGAATGTTCATCGGCGTCAGGTGGCGGTGGCGTCGCGCGAGGTAAAATCGAGCGTGCACGGATTGTAGTGGAATCCCGCGCCATACCGACAATGCCGGCACCGACCCGATCTCCCGCTGCGCTGCTGTCCGGGCAGATCGCCTATTACCGCGCCCGCGCCGGCGAATACGACGCGTGGTGGCTGCGCGAGGGGCGCTACGATCGCGGTGCGGAACTCAATGCCGCATGGTTCGCGGAGGCGGGCGCGGTCGAGGCCGAACTCGCCGATTTCCTGCGACCCCGGCGGCCGGCAAACGCCCTCGAGCTTGCCTGCGGAACGGGGCTTTTCACGCGCCGTCTCGCGCCCGCGGTCGGGTCGCTGGTCGCCCTGGATGCGTCACCGGAGGTGATCGCGATCAATCGCGCGCGGCTCGCGCAACTCGGTCTCGCCAACGTCACGTTCCGCGAAGCAGACCTCTTCGCGTGGCGGCCGATCGCGCGCCATGACGTCGTATTCATGAGCTTCTGGCTGTCGCATGTTCCGGCGGATCGCTTCGCCGCATTCTGGGCGACGTTGCGTGACGCGCTGGCGCCGGGCGCATCGGTTTACCTGATCGACTCGGCGCACGACCCGACATCGACGGCCGTCGATCACGTGTTGCCAGAGGCGGGCACCGAGATCGCGACGCGCAAGCTCGACGACGGATCGACTTACCGCATCGTCAAGAAATTCTGGACGCCGCAACGGTTGACGGACGCGCTGGCCGAACTCGGATGGCGCGCCAAGCTGCAGCAGACGCCGCGCTATTTCCTGCACGGGAGCGCGCAGCCCGGCTGAGCGGGCGCTACGGCGTATTCAGGTGCTCGCGTCGTCGTCGAGCGAATAGACGTACGGTTTCTGCGCGATGCGGCCCTTGTCCATCTTGCGCACGTTGTCGAGCTCGCGCGGCGTCTTGTCCCACCAGATCGCGCGACCCTTGCGCTGATCTTCGACAATCTCGGGCTTGGCCGCGAGCAGTTCGCGGATGAACGTCGTGTGTTCCGACACATAGTGCCGGGCTGGAAGCATCCCCATGATTGCCCAGGAATTTGGCGCAGGTGTACGCACGTCATTCTAGCATCCGCCCGGCCATGATCCGGTACTGGTACAGGCGGCAGTCGAGGGCGCCATTGAACAGTGGCGTGCGGCTGTCCGCTTTCAGGTGCATCAGCTTCGGCAGCGTCTTGTCGCCCGAGAACAGCCAGGCTGTCCAGCCGGCGAAGTGCTTCTTCAGCGCATCGCCGATCAGCGGATACATCTGCGCGATCTTCTGCTGATCGGACAGGCGCACGCCATACGGCGGATTGGCGAGCAGCGTGCCCTGCACGGCGGGCGCGTCGCGGGTAAGGAAGTCCGCTTCGGTGATGGTGATGAAGTCTGCGACACCGGCGGCTTGAGCGTTGGCATGCGTGCGTGCGACGGCGGCGCGCGCGTTGTCGCTGGCGTGGATCGACGGCGGCTGTGCAGGCACGCGGATGCGGTCGCGGGCACCCTGCTTCATCCGCTGCCACGCGGGCCCATCGAACCACGCAAGCTTCTGGAAACCGAACGTGCGGGAAAGCCCGGGCGCGCGGTCGGCGGCCATAAGTGCCGCTTCGATTGCAAGCGTGCCGCTGCCGCACATCGGATCGAGGAATGCTGTCTGCGGATTCCAACCGCTGAGCGCGATCAGCCCCGCAGCGAGATTTTCGCGCAGCGGCGCTTCTTCCGTATCGCGCCGGTACCCGCGCTTGAACAGCGGCTCGCCCGACGTGTCGAGATAGAACGTCGCCTCGTCTGCGGTCAGGTGCGCGGCGACGCGCACGTCGGGGGCGCGCTTGTCCACCGAAGGCCGTACGCCGGTGTCGTCGCGGAAGCGGTCGCACACCGCGTCCTTGATGGTCAGCGTCGCGAATTCGAGGCTGGTCAGCGGCGATCGCGTGGCCGCGACGTCGACGCGCAACGTGCGCTCGGCACGAAAGTGCATGGTCCAGTCAATGGACTTCGCCAGTGCGTGCACGTCCTGCTCGTTGCGATAGCGGCCGCTGCCGACGCGCCACAGGATGCGGCTGGCGATTCGCGATTCGAGATTGGCGCGATACGCAAGGTCGAACCCACCGGTGAAGCCGACGCCACCGTCGACGCTCGCCGTGTCAATGGCACCGATCGTGCCGAGCTCGGCCGCCAGCGTCGCTTCGAGGCCGCGCGGGCACGATGCAAAGTAGTGCTCGCTCACGTCAGAACGGCTTCATCACGACCAGGAACACGATCGCGACCAGCAGCGGCAACGCGGGAATCTCGTTGAGCCAGCGGTAATACACGTGCCCGTGGCAGTTGCGGCCGTCGCGAAAATCGCGCATCAGCTTGCCGAGGTAGACGTGCAGCGCGACCAGCAGCGCGACCAGCGCGATCTTCGCGTGCAGCCAGCCGCCGGTGATTCCGTAGCCGAGCCACAGCCACGCACCGAATGCGATCGTCAGCACGGCACCGGGTGTCATGATGCCGAAATACAGCTTGCGCTCCATCACGATGAAGCGCTCGATGCCGACACGGTCGTCGGCTGCCGCCATCGCGTGATACACGAACAGCCGCGGCAAATAGAACAGTCCCGCGAACCACGTCACCATGAAGATGATGTGCAGCGACTTGACGATCAGCATGCGGTTTTCCTCGCGGTCGTCATCGGGTGCATGGAACCCAAACAGCGGCGGTCATTTCCGCGTAAGCGGGAACCCAATGTCGTTGAGGTGACGTTACGACCAAGTCGCAGGGTTCGCGCTTTCGCGGAAATGACGGCGGTTGCGACCAGCGCGAAAACGACATCGACAATATGACGTCGTTCATCCGTGCCGTGGGTAGCTGGCCATCACCACCTGCTGCAACTGCACCAGGCGGCCGTGGAAAAAATGACCGCAACCGGGGAATACGACGATCGGCAACTGCTGTGGGCGCGCCCATGCGAGTACGTCTGCCAGCGGCACCACGTCGTCCTCTTCGCCGTGGATAACGATCGTTTCGGCAGCGACGCTGGCCCCTTCGAAGCGGTTGACGGCGGGGCCGACCAGCACCAGCCGCTCGAACGCGACGCGCTGCGCGACCCTCGTCTGCACGAACGAACCGAACGAGAATCCCGCGAGCGCAAGCGGCAGTGCGCCGAAACGCTGTTGTGCGTATGCGAGTACCGCCAGCGCGTCGTCGGTCTCGCCGTTGCCCTCGTCGAACGCACCCAGCGAGCCGCCCACGCCGCGAAAATTGAAGCGCACGGCCGCATACCCCAGCGCAACGAATGTCTTCGCCAGCGTCTGCACGACCTTGTTGTCCAGCGTGCCGCCCTGCAATGGGTGCGGATGCGCGACGAGCGCGATGCCGGCCGGCGCGCCGCCCGGCTGGTTGACGGCGAGCTCCAGCGCTCCGGCTGGACCGTCGATGACGACGTGTTCGGCCACGCGCGGATTCAAATGCGCAGTCTTTCGACGATCTCGCCGTTGAGCACGTGCCGATCGACGATTTCGTCGATATCCGACTGGTCGATGTACGTGTACCAGACGTCATCGGGATACACGACGAGCACCGGGCCTTCCTCGCATCGATCCAGGCAGCCCGCCTTGTTGATGCGTACGCGGTCCTTGCCGCTCTGCCCGAGCGCCTTGATCCGCGCCTTGGCGTAGGCCTGCATCGCGGAGGCGTTAGCGTCAGCGCAGCAGCGTTCCGGCGCGTCGCGCTTGTTGCAGCAGAAGAACACGTGGCGCTTGTAATAACCCATCGCTGCATTCTATCCGATGCGAATGTCGCCACTGCCCTGGTCAGCGCCCCATTCGGGCCGTCCTGCGAGCGCGAACAACCAAAGCGACGCGGCCAGTGGCCATGCCAGCAGGACCGTATGGGTGAGGCCATTGAAATTGAGCAGCTGCCCGTAGCGCCAGTTGAACAGCGTCAGCGTGATGTGCACGCTTTGCTGATCCGTGACCAGCGGCGGCAGCGCAACCGACAACAGCAGCGCAACCGTGCATGACACCACCATCACCGGGCGCGGGAAGCCGCTCGTCGCGAGCAGCAGTACCGCGCCGGCCGCGATGCCGAACGAGATCTCCGGACGCAACCAGCTCTCCCATGCGGGTGGCCGCAGCATCGCCGCCGACACGCCGCCCTTGGCGATCGACGCGACGACAATCAATGCCAGCATCGCGGGCCCGAAGAAGCGGCGCTCGCGAACCAGCAGCGCGACGAACAGGCCGATGCCGGTGAATTGCAACGCGCTTTCGAATGCGTCGATCAGGAAGGCGGCCGATTCGCGCGGCGCTGCGCTACCCATTGCCTGGATCGATGGATCCCAGCTGATGGCGAACAGTCCGATGCCCGGATTCGACTGCGCGACCAGCCACAGCGCGAGCAGTGCGAGCCCGATGTCGCCCATCTTGTCGACCAGGAACCAGCGATTGCGTGCGCTCGACAGTGCGCGCTTCAGTTGCGCGCTGCGCGCGAACCAGGCGGCGAGCGCGCCGCCACCTGTCGCGCCAAGCGTGTTGGTCATCCAGTCGAGCAGGCTCGCGTCGCGCGTCGGCAGGTACGCCTGCAGCGATTCCATCGCGAACGACAGCAGGAACCCCGCAAGCGCGCCGTTCGCAATGCGGCGTACCGGGTGCGCGCGCCGAGGCATCAGCGCCACGAACACGCCGAGCGGCACGTAGGCAACGATGTTGAGCAGGCTGTCGAATCGCGTTGCGCGTATCTTCGACGACAACAGCCACAGTTGCTCTCCGGCAGGCGGCGCGAGCCACGGACCGAACGGCTGCAGGCTGGTGAACACGATTGCCAGCGTGTAAAGTGCGGCCAAAATGTGCGGAAGATGCGATCGGGGTGTTCGCGCGATCGGCTTCATCGTTGAATTCGGCACGGACGTCATTGCAGGTCTTCGTTGTGAAATACGTGCGCGGGTACGGGGTATGTGGATGCCTGTCGATGCAGATGGGGTGAAATTGCGGCGCCGCCCGAATCGCAGTGCAGCATGCGCCCGCGGTGCCGCAGTCCCGTCGGCAGCTTGACCGGCGTCAAACTGCTGGCGCCGTCGCAAGAGTAGATTTTATCCGTTCGCCAGTAGCGTCGCGGCACGCGTCCGGAAACACCGCAACCTGCAATTCGCGACGTGGGTTCGTGCCCATCCGCCGTTCGTGCCTATCCGCTTCGTACAAAGCGCGTGCGGCGGAGTGCCGCCATGGTGTCCATCGACAACCTATAACCGACGGAGGATTGGCATGCAGAATTTCGACCGGCGCGACGCGCTGAAGACCGCATTGGCATTGAGTGCAGCGCCGCTTGTCGCGCATCCGATCCTCAGTTACGCCGCTGGCGAGACGCCGATCAAGATCGGCATGCACGATCCACTGACTGGCACCTACGCCGCAGAAGGCGAGAGCGAAGTACGCGGCGCCAAGATGGCGCTGGCGGAAGTCAACGCAAAGGGCGGCATCCTCGGCCGCAAGGTCGAACTGCTGATCGAGGACGACAACGCCAATGCGGGGCTTGCCGCGCAGAAGGCGCACAAGCTGATCGAAAAGGATGGCTGCTCGATGATCATGGGTGCCGTGTCGTCCGCCTGTGCGCTGTCGGTGAACCAGGTTGCGCACGAAAAGGGCGTTCCGTACATGGTCACCGGTGGACACACCGATCCTGTCACCGGCAAGGAATGTCACTGGACGACATTCCGCATCTGCACCACCACGTACATGCTGGCCAACGGCCTCGCAGCGACGCTCTACCAGAAGTTCGGCGGCAAGTGGTACTTCATCACGCCCGACTACGCCTACGGCCACACGCTGCAGGCTGCCTACGCAACCATCCTCAAGCGCATGGGCGGCACCGTCCTCGGCAATTCGTTGTCACCGCTTGGAACCACCGACTTCTCGTCGTATCTCATCAAGGCGCAATCGA
>JBDTJK010000072.1:0-5250 GCA_039935875.1 Casimicrobiaceae bacterium | reverse complement strand
GCGCGGATTCCAGTAACGGGTCTGGTGACCGAAGTGGACACCGGCTTCCAGCATCTGACGCATTGTGACGGACATGCCTTTGACTCCTTGTCAGGGTTGTGACCTCCATCGGCAGCGATGACTCGCGACTCGAACGCGTCGAGAGGCGGGCACCCTGAACCTGCGCGATGTGCGGATTGGTGCAGCGGGCTCGCTTGCCGGACACTGCCGAACCGGGATTGATTCGCAGCGTCCCGCCCCGCATGTTCTGCCACCAGCGTCCGTGATCCTGCGATGAGGACTGCGGACTGCGCCGCCATCGACAAATTCTGTCGCCGACAGCGAGAAATGGGACAAAATACGGGACAAAGCAAGCTAACTTGCTATTCTAGCATGGTTTTGAGCACTACTCACCTACACCGGCACACCTCCACATGAACGTTCCGATCCCCTTCGACCCGCTGCCCGCCGGCGCGTTCTGGGCCCGACTGCCGGAGTTGGCGGCGATCGATGTGGACGGCGCTGATGCGCGCGACTTCCTGCACGGGCAGCTTTCCAGCGACGTCAAGACGCTGGCGATTGGCGACGCCCAATACACGAGCTACAACTCGCCAAAAGGGCGGATGCTGGCGACGCTGGTTGTCTGGCGCCGGGCCGAGTCGAGGTTTTGCATGCTGCTGGCGGCGGATCTCGCCGCCGCGATCGCGCGCCGGCTGACGATGTTCGTGCTGCGCGCCCAGGTGGTGCTGGCAACATCGGCGCGCCCGCTGTACGGCGTGATGGGCGACGGCGCGGCGGACGCGATTGCGCGCCTCGTGCCGGCTGTGGGAGGGATTGGCGTCGCCGATGCGACGCGAACACGCGCGTGGACATCGGTGCAGGCCGGCGATACGGCCATGTTGCAATTTCCCGACGGTCGCTGGCTGCTCGACGGGGGCGACGCGCTGGCAGGCGACGTGGCCACGCTGGCGCCCGCCGACGGATCGCTGTGGCAGTGGTGCGCGATCCGCGCCGGCGTGCCATGGATCACTGCCGCCACCAGCGACAAGCTCGTCGCGCAAAGCGCCAACTGGGAGTTGGTCGGCGGCGTCGACTTTCGCAAGGGCTGCTACCCGGGTCAGGAAATCATCGCGCGGATGCAGTACCTCGGGCGCCTCAAGGAGCGTCTCTACGCATTGCACGCCGACACCCCGGCGGACAGCATGCCGCCGGGTACGTCGATCAGCATTGCCGGGCAGGAACAGGCGGCCGGGATCGTCGTCAACGCGGCGTCCACGCCAAGCGGTGGCAGCGACCTGCTCGCGGTGCTGAACATCGACACGGCCGACGCAACGCCGTTGGCCGCCGGTGTGTCGCTCGCGGCGCGAGCGTTGCCCTACGCCGTGCCGGCGATCGCCAACGTGCGCGTCAAGCTGTGAACGACGCCCATCATTTCTACGTGTGGTATCGCGTCGCCGGCGACGTCGCCCATGCGCGCGAGGCGGTGACCGCGATGATGCTCGATGTCGCGATGCGCACCGGCGTCGCCGGACGCCTGTTCGAGCGCGCCGAGGACGCGACGACGTGGATGGAGGTCTACGCCGAAATCGAGGACCGTCCGGCGTTCGAGCGCGGCCTCGTACGCGCAGTCAAGGCGCATGGCGTCGATGCGCTGGCCGATGGCGGACGCCACGTCGAATGCTTCTCTCCCGCTGGCAGCACGCCACGCTGACGCCAGGGGTCATCGAGCCATGTGCCTTGCTGTATTTGCTATCGCGGTGCACCCGCGCTACACGCTGGTGGTGGCGGCCAACCGCGACGAATTCCACGCGCGGCCTACGTCTGCGGCGCACTGGTGGGCCGCAAACATCCTCGCCGGTCGCGACGAGCGCGCGGGCGGCACCTGGTTCGGCGTCAATCGCCAGGGGCGCTTTGCGTTCGTCACCAACGTGCGCGAGCCTGGCCGCAACGATGCGGCCGCGCCTTCGCGCGGAGACCTGGTCCCGCGCGTACTCGCCGATCCGGCGGACGTCGAGGACGCATGCGTATCGGTGCTGGACGGTGCGGCGCGCTACAACGGCTTCAACCTGGTGGCCGGCGACATGGCATCGGCAAACTACGTGTCCAATCGGCATCCGGCTGCGCTGGCGATCCGCGACGGTGTGCATGGGCTGTCCAACGCCGCGCTCGGCGATCCGTGGCCAAAGGTCGTGCGCACGCGCGACGCGCTTTCGCACTGGTGCACCGCGGGCGCCGACGACGTGCAGCCACTGTGGGACGCGCTGGGTGATCGAGGCATCGCCGACGATGCGTCGCTGCCATCGACCGGGCTTGGACGCGAACGCGAGCGCCTGCTGTCGGCGGCGTTCATCGTCGACCCGACCTACGGCACACGCTCGTCCACAGTGCTGACGATCACCCATGGCGGCTTGGCGACATTCGTCGAGCGCAGCTTCGATGCGCAAGGTTCCCCGCGCGGCGAAGTCGTGCAGCGCTTCGCCGTCGAAAGCATCCTTTAGCGAACCACTAGAGCGCGAGCGCCATCGACTGGTGCGCGATGCCCGCCTCCTCGAACACGCCACCCTCCGCTTCGAACCCCATCCGCGCGTAGAACCCGCAGGCCCGCACCTGCGCATGCAACATCACGCGTGGATATCCGCGCGCATGCGCCATCTCGATCAGTGGCGCCATCAGCGCGTTGCCGACGCCGCGTCCGCGCCACGGCTGCAGCACGGCTACACGTCCGATGTGCGCATCATCGAGCAGCCGTGCGCAGCCGATCGGACGGCCATCGGCATCGAGCGCCAATGCGTGTACGCAAACGTGGTCCGCGGCGTCCCATTCCAGCGCCGCGGGCACCTGCTGCTCGACGATGAACACCGGCTCGCGGATCGCGCGCAGCGCGTTGGAATCACGCGTCCAGTCAGTGAGCCGCACGCTGAACGCTGCGGAGGTCACGCGTAGTCGCTCAATTCGATGCGCGCGGCGCCATCGCGCACGCGAAGCCGCGCCTGTCCGCCCACCGGCAGCGTCACCTTGTCGCGAATGTGGCCGAACGGCAGACCAGTGTAGATCGGCACGCCGCTGACGCCGCGGATCTGTGCCACCGCAGCGGCGAAGTCGTAGCCGCCGTCGTGGTCGTTGAGCCTGTAATCGGTGAACGCACCGAGCAGCACGGCGCGCTGGCGTGCCAGCACGCCGGCGAAATGCAACTGGTAGAGCATCCGCTCGATACGATAAGGATGCTCGGCGACGTCTTCGAGGAACAGGATGCCGCCGTCCACATTCGGGAAATGGCGGGTGCCGCACAGCGTCGCGCACAGCGACAGGTTGCCACCCCACAGCGTGCCATCGACGTCGATCGCCGGTCCGTCGAGCGCGCAGTCGAACCCATGTTCGCGCGACTCGAGCAACGCGAGGCAGTGATCGAGTGTGTAGGCAGAAGGTGCAGCCGCACCGAAGTCGTACGCCGCCATCGGCCCCGCGAACGTGCGCATGCCGCCGTGCGCCATTGCGGCGAGCTGGAACGCGGTAAAGTCGGAATGGCCGAGCCAGCGCTTGCCGCTGCGCGCCAGGGCTGCATAGTCGATGCGATCCAGCAGCCGCGTCCAGCCGTAGCCGCCGCGCACCGACAGCGCGACGTCGACATCGGCGTCGGCGTTGATGCGCGTGATCGCCGCCAGGCGCTCGTCGTCGGTGCCGCCGAAGCGCTGCCAGCGTGCGGTGGCGCCCGCGTCGACGACGACGCGATGACCCATTTGCGCGAGGCGAGCCGCGGCGCGCGCGACCGCCTCTGGCTCGGTGGCGAAGCCCGCGGGTGCGTAGATGCCGAAACAAAGACTCATCGGCGCGCCACAAAAAAAGCCGACAGCAATGCGCCGCACTCGGCACTGCACACGCCACCGTCGACGGAGGCATGATGGTTGAGGCGCGGCTCGGCGAACAGGTCGATGATCGATCCGGCGGCGCCCGACTTCGGATCACGGGTGCCGAAGACCAGGCGCGCGATCCGCGCATGCAGCATCGCGCCTGCACACATGGCACAGGGTTCCAGCGTCACGTACAACGAGCAGTCGACCAGCCGGTAGTTGCCGAGCGTGCGTGCGGCGTCGCGCAGTGCCGCGATTTCGGCATGGGCGGTTGGATCGCTGAGCGCGATCGGCGCATTGCCGCCGCGACCGACGATCGCGCCGTCGCGCACCACGACCGCACCGACGGGAACCTCGCCCCGCTCGCCGGCGGTGCGCGCAAGAGCCAGCGCCTCGCCCATCCACCGCACGTCACTTGCCGCTGCCGCTGTCTTCGACATGGAATGCATGCAGGAAGCGATGAATGATCGGCGTGAACAGGATGCCGGTCGAGCCGAGCAGCATCACTCCGCAGAACATCGCGTAGAAGCTTTCGAATATGCGCCCTGGGTCGGACAGGTCGGTGACCACCGGTCCCATGCCTGCCAGCAGCAGCGAGGACTGGTGAAACGCAATCAGCCACGGCTGGTCGGCAATGTAGCGATAGCCGAGCACGCCGCACGTGAGCGTTCCCACCAGCAGGTAGGCAGCGACCTTGGCACTGGAAACGACGCGGCGCAGGAAGCGCCGGCGCGGCGCGAGCGCCGCGTGCGACGCGGGCGGCGACGTGGCTGCAGCGGTTGCCTGCGGCGCGCGCGGCTTCGCTGCGGCGCCGGGCCGAGCCGCCATCGCCACGACCATCGACAATGACCGCATCGGCCTCGATCTCGACTAGCAGCTCGGGCGCGATCAGCCGCGACACCTCGAGCAGCGAACATGCCGGCCGGATATCGGCAAACACTGCGCCGTGCGCGCGTCCCACGGCTTCCCAGTGCGCGATGTCGACCACGTAGATTCGCGTGCGCACGACATCACTCATCGACGCGCCCGCACGGGCGAGCGCCGACGCGATATTGGCGAGAGCGGCCTGCGCCTGCAGGTACGCGTCGCCGATGCCGACGATATTGCCTTGCGCATCGGTGGCCGTGGTCCCCGAGACGAACACCTGCGTGCCGACGCGCACCGCGCGCGAGTAGCCGACGACCGCCTCCCACGCGGTGCCGCTGGCGTAATTGCTGCGCGTTGCGCTCATCGGCTGCCGCGCAGCGACTTGACGACGCGCGGAAGACGGCGCGACAGGATTGGTTTCGCTCATGAGCGCGCTATCGTCGCACAAATTGGCGCGTGCCCGGCGGTTGACGTGCCGCCGGCGCGCGGTTCAAGCGGTCGGCGGCGAACGTGCGAAATGCGTCGATCGCGGCATCGCCGAAGTACTCGGCGAGGG
>JBDTJK010000071.1:0-4274 GCA_039935875.1 Casimicrobiaceae bacterium | reverse complement strand
GCCCATTCGACCTGCGCGCGCATCACCTGGTGCACGTGCGAGGCGAGCTGCGGCGCCGCGCGGTAATGCAGCGCCAGCGTGGAGCCCTTGTCCTCGAGGTGCAGTCCCTCATGGCGCGAGGCGAACTCGGCCACCAGCCGCCGCAGTCGCGACAGCGTCGCGGCGTTGGGCGCGTGCAGGTGCAGCGTACCCGCGCCATCGCGGCGCTCGCAGCCGTGTTGACCCGCGACCGGCAGCATCAGGTCGCCGAACAGGTGATCGGTATCGCGGATGCTGCGCCCGGTCACCAGCGCGACCGCACCGCCGAGGATCGCCGCAACGGCAGGCAACAGCGCTGCGAGCATCGGATCGACATTGACGCGCTCGGGTGTCGGCGCGATGTCCAGCAACGTGCCGTCGATGTCCAGGAACAGCGCGCAGGCGGCGGTCAGCGGCGGCGGAGGCCCGCGGCGCACACGCGTCGCCGGCGGGGCTCGCCGCGGTCGCGGCGTGCGACCGGGGCGGTGCGCGCTGCCACGCATCAGCTCGCCGTCCCCGGCGCGCGAAACGCAAACAGCCGGTTGCGCTGGCGCATCATTGCCGCATCCATCAACATGCGCCCTGCCCAACGGTACACGTTGAAATCGCGGACCAGTGCGCGCATCAGGCGCATGCGCGCCCGCTGCTCGTCGGACGGCATCGTCAACGCGAGGTGCAAAGCCGCGGCGCACTCGTCCGCATCGTAGGGGTTTACCACCAGGGCTTCCGGGAGTTCGCGCGACGCGCCGGCGAATTGCGACAGGATCAGCACGCCTTGCTCGTCGTCGCGCGCAGCCACGTATTCCTTGGCCACCAGGTTCATGCCGTCGTGCAGGCTCGACACGAAGCACAGGTCGGAGGCGCGAAAGTATTCATAGACCGCCCGCGTGTCGTGGTGCTCGGCAATCAGCACGATCGGCGGATGCCGGGCGCCCGGATACGCTGCATTGATGCGAGCGGCGTGTGTGGCGACCCGCGTCGCGTAGTCACGATAGTCGTCGATCATCCCTCGCGTAGGAGCTGCGATTTGCACGAATGTAAAGCGGCCTATCCACTGCGGCTCGAGTTCGAGCAGGCGCTCAACGGCACTGAAGCGCTCCAGGATCCCCTTCGTGTAGTCGAGGCGGTCGACGCCGATGCCGATGCGATGGTCGGCGGGCAATCCGAGCCGTTCGCGCACCGCGGTCCGCGTCACCGCGATCTCCGGCTGGCCCTGCATCGCTTCCGGCGGCCATTCGATCGAGATCGGATAGCGGTGGACCTGCGTGCGCTGGCCGTTGCGCGTGACGCTGAAGGATTCGCGATCGACACGGGCCTCCAGCGTGCGGTCGACGGTGTCGAGAAAGTTGTTGCAGTGGAACTGCGTGTGGAATCCGAGGATGCTGCTGCCGAGCATGCCGTCGAGCAGTTCGTGCCGCCACGGGCATATGGCGAACGCTTCCGGGTTGGGCCATGGAATGTGCCAGAACGTGATGATCGTCGCGCGCGGCAGCTGCTCGCGCACCATTCGCGGTAGCAGCGCGAAATGGTAGTCCTGCACCAGCACGATCGGATCGTCGCGCTGCGCCTCGGCCACCACCGCATCGGCGAAACGCTGGTTGACGCTGCGGTAGAACTCGAAATCGCGCGCGCGAAAGATCGGCCTCACGTGCGCGATGTGGCACAGCGGCCACAGGCCCTCGTTGGCGAAGCCGCTGTAATAGCCGGCTTCCTCGGCGTCGGTCAGCCAGATGCGGCGAATGCGATAGGCGGGATCGTCGGGGGGCACCGGCACGTGGTCGTGCGCATCGACGGTCTCGCGGTCGGCGCTGCCGCTGCCATGCGCGATCCACGTTCCGGAGCAGGCACGCATCACCGGCTCCAGCGCGGTGACCAGTCCGCTCGCGGGACGCACGACGTCGATGTGATCGCCATTGCGCATGTGCATGTAAGGCTCGCGGTTGGACACCACGATGACGTTGTTGCCCTGCATGTCGCCGCGCAAGACTCCGCGCAGCGTGGAAGGCGTCCACGTCAGCTGGTCGCCATCGCGTGGCCGATAGTGGCTTTCGAGGTCCCGCACCAGCTTGCGCACGTCGCGGGCGATCGGCGCGAGTTCCCGGTCGACCATGCCCGACGACGGCCGCAGCAGGCCCTCGCCGCGCAGCAGCGCGCGCAGGCCGGTGACCCAGCCGCGCCACGACATCTGCGCGATGGCAACGGTGATCAACGCGATCACCGCGCCGAGCGCGACGAAGAACACCAGCATGTAATGCTTGGTCTGCTCGCTGCGCCGTTCGGCGAAGCTCATGTCGTGCACCAGCGCCAGCGCGATCGGCACACCGTTCGGCCCGGGCAGCGTGCGCACCGCCACGTGCAGCAGGCCGCGCTCGCCGTGGATTAATTGGCCCGGCTGGTTGAGATGGGCGCGCAACGTCGCGCAGTCGAACTGCGGCGGCATGTCGCGCGTGGCCAGCGGCATCGCGCTGGTCGCCGTGCACAGGCCGATGGCATACAGCCGCTCGTCGTTGGTCAATCGGTTGAAATAGGCGCCGATCGCAGCGTCGTCGCCGCTGTCGAGCAGCGCCAGCAGCGGATCGCGCGAGGAATTGGCGATCAGCGTAGCCCGCGCATCGAGATCGAGCGAGAACCAGGACAACATCTGGTGCTCGATCAGCGGGACCGTGGCATAAGCGGCCAGTCCCAGCGCGATCAATAGCGGGATGATGAATCGCAGGGACAAGCGCATTGATCGACGATACCCTTTGTTGCACTGCAACGTCTGTCGGAGATACGCTTACATTGTCGCCGATGGGGCGCGCATCCAGGCGCCCGACCGGGTTGTTCAGCGTGGAGCCTCGTCGAGTTCGCTTTCATGCCATTGCGCAAGGGCGATGCGCGAAAGCGCGTCCACCGCGACGAACAATGCGATGCCGGTCACCGCGATCAGCAGCAGCGCGGCAAACAGTCGCGGCACATTGAGCTGGATGCCGGCCATCAGGATCTGGTAGGCGAGGCCCGCGCCCTGTCCGCCGGTGCCGGCGACGAACTCGGCGACGACGGCGCCGATCAGCGCAAGCCCGCTGGCAATGCGCAATCCCCCGAAGAAGTACGGCAGCGCCGAAGGTACCTTGAGACGCCACAGGATCTGCCACCGCGTTGCGCTTTGCAGCCGGAACAGGTCGCGCAGGCCCGGGTCGACGCTGCGCAGGCCGAGGGTGGTGTTGGCGATCACCGGAAACAGCGCGACCACCGACGCGCACAGCACCAGCGCAACGCGCGTGTCGTGGACCCAGATGATGACCAGCGGTGCGATCGCAACGATCGGCGTCACCTGCAGCAGGATCGCGTATGGGTAGAAAGACGCCTCGATCCAGCGGCTCTGCGCGAACGCAAGCGCGATGGCGACACCCGCCAGCGTGGCCACCGCGAATGCCGCAAGCGCGACGCTGACGGTGACCAGCAACGACGAAGCCAGCAGCGCCCTGTCGGCGACCAGCGTGCCGTACACGGCGAGTGGAGACGGAACCAGCCACGGCGGCAGCTTGCCCACGACGACGATCGCCTGCCATGCGGCGAGCATCGCGCACAGCACCAGCAGCGGGGCTGCGATGCGCACCGCGCGCGACAACGGCTGGCGTTCGGTCATTGCGACGCCTGCGCGACCAGATCCGACAGCGCGACGCACTGCTGTGCGAAGGCGTGGGACGCGCGAAACCCGTTGCCGCGCGGGAACGGCGCGTCGATCGCGACGTCGGCGATGATGCGCCCCGGCCGTGCCGCCATCACCAGGATGCGCGTCGACAGATAGACCGCTTCGGCGATGCTGTGGGTGACGAACACCACCGTCAACCGGTCGGCTTGCCAGCGCACGGCGAGATCGTCATCCAGTTGGTGGCGGCTGAACTCGTCGAGCGCGCCGAACGGTTCGTCCAGCAGCAGGAGCTTGGGCTCGGTGACCAGTGCGCGCGCGATCGACGCACGCATGCGCATGCCGCCCGACAGTTCGCGCGGAAACGCGCTGGCGAATTCGGTAAGCCCCACGCGCGACAGTGCGTCGTCGACGGACGCGTCGGCTTGCGTGCGCCGTTCGCCGGCGAGGTCGAGCGGGAGGCGCACGTTGGCGCGCACGCGTGCCCATGGCATCAGCGTCGGCGCCTGGAATACATAGCCGATGCGCTGTGCGTCGCGCGCGCGCGGCGGTGCGCCTTCGCCCCACCAGCGCAGTGAGCCGGACGTAGGAGCATCGAGCCCGGCGATGAGGTGCAGCAATGTCG
>JBDTJK010000070.1:0-11643 GCA_039935875.1 Casimicrobiaceae bacterium | reverse complement strand
GCGACACTTTCTCGCGCGCGAAGCAGCAGGCGACGACGAAGGCGATCAGCGACCGCCTCGGCGCCGAGGGCTACGCGTTCGCCAACGTCAGCGCGGTGCCGGAAGTCGACAAGGAAAAGCACACCGTTGCATACACGATCTACGTCGACCCGGGCCGCCGCGTCTACGTGCGCAAGATCAACATTGTCGGCAACGCGCGCACGCGTGACGAAGTGATCCGCCGCGAGGCGCGCCAGCTCGAGGGCGCGTGGTTCGACAGCCAGCGGATCGATCGTTCGAAGGTGCGCATCAAGCGGCTGGGCTACTTCGACGACGTCAATGTCGAGACGCAGCCGGTGCCAGGATCGGCCGACCAGGCGGACATCGAGTTGAGTGTTGTCGAACGTTCGACCGGCAACCTGCTCGCAGGCGTCGGCTATTCGAGCTCCGATGGCGTCGTGTTCAGCGCGTCGGTCGCGCAACAGAACGTGCTCGGCACCGGCAACGCGATCGCACTGGCGTTCAACACGAGCAAGATCGATCGCACGATTTCCACCGTGTACACCGATCCGTACTGGACCGTCGACGGGATCTCGCGCACCATCGAGCTGTACCAGAAGAACATTGACCCGACGTCGCTTGCCGTGTCCAACTACGCGTCATCGACGCTGGGCGCGGCGATGAGCTTTGGCATTCCGATCAGCGAAACCGACACGATCAACCTGGGCGGACGCTTCGAGCACACCAAGCTCACGCTGTTCCCCGAGAGCCCGCCGGTCTACATCGACTACGTCAACAATTTCGGCGCGGTGACCAACAGCTACATCCTGACCGCGGGTTGGGCGCGCGACACGCGCGACGACATCACCTACCCGAGTTCCGGCCGCCTGCAGAGCTTCAACCTCGAGGTCGGCCTGCCGCTGTCGAACGTGGCCTATTACAAGGCGGAGTACCTCGACCAGTGGTTCTGGCCGGTATTCGATCCCGCGATCCTGATGCTGCGCGGGAACATCGGTTACGCTGACGGCTACTCGGGGGATCCACTGCCGTTTTTCAAGGCATTCTATGCGGGTGGCGTCGGCTCGGTGCGCGGTTATGAGCAAAGTTCGCTTGGCCCGCGCGACATCTACGGCAATGCGCTCGGGGGCAACCGCAAGATCATCGGCAATGCCGAGCTTTTCTATCCGCTGGTGAAGGGGCAGAAGGCGGTGCGCGCCACGGGGTTCATCGACATGGGCCAGATCTACGCCAACGGCGACCAGCCCGATTTCGAGTCGTTCCGCTTCTCGGCCGGGGCAGGGGTCGCATGGAACTCGCCGATCGGGCCGCTCAAGTTCAGCTATGCGATACCGCTCAATGCGAAGGCGGGCGACCGGTTGCAGCGCTTCCAGTTCCAGATAGGTACGGTATTCTGAGGCGCCCGGTCGGCCTCGGAGCTTAAAGCAGGAGATACCCTTGAGACGAATTGCCTACCTGTCCGCAGTGCTGTTGCTCGCCGCGGTGTCCACCTCGGCAGTCGCCGCCGACTACAAGATTGGTTTCGTCAATGGCGAGCGGCTTTTGCGCGAAGCGGCGCCGGCCAAACGCGCGCAGGCCAAGCTCGAGAAGGAGTTTGCCAACCGCCAGACGGACCTGCAGAAGTTGGAGAAGCAGGTGCAGACGGTGCAGCAATCGCTGGACCGTGATGGCGCCACGATGCCGGAAGGCGACCGTCGCAACAAGGAGCGCGACCTCGCCAACATGACGCGCGACCTGCAACGTTCGCAGCGCGAATTCCGCGAGGACCTGAACCTGCGCAAGAACGAGGAGCTCGCCAGCATGCAGGAGCGTGCCAACAAGGTCATCCAGCAGATCGCCGTCGACGAGAAGTTCGACCTCATCGTGCAGGAACCGATCATCTACGCGAGTCCGCGTATCGACATCACCGAGCGCGTGATCAAGGCGTTGTCCGACAAGTAGCGAAAGGGGCGGGACAGCGCGCCTTTGTCGCCGCTTGCCGCCACTCGCGCAACGCATGCCGCCCGACGTCCGTTACCTACGCCTTGACGAGCTCGCGGCAAGCGCCGGCGCCACGCTTGACGGCGACGGTTCGACGCTGATCGCGCGCGTGGCGACGCTGGAAAACGCCGGCGCCGGCACGATCGCATTCCTCGCCAATCCGCGCTACCGTCCACAACTCGCGCAAACGCGCGCCTCGGCAGTGATCGTTGCGCCGGATGCGGCCGGTCTCACGCAGTTGCCCAAGCTCGTGTCGCGCAATCCGTACGCCGTGTACGCCAAGGTCGCGCGCATCCTCGCCGGCGATGCGCGCGCCGCACCGGGCGTGCATCCCACCGCGCTGGTCGATGCAGACGCGTCGATTGCCGCCTCGGCCGCGATCGGCGCGTTCGCCACGATCGCGGCTGGCGCGGTGATCGGTGACAACGTGATCATCGGCGAGCGCGTGTCGATCGGCGCCGGCGCAACGATCGGCGGCGACTCCCAGGTCTACGCCAACGTGGTCGTCTATGCGTACAGCGTGATCGGCGTGCGCGCGATCGTGCATGCGGGTGCGGTGATCGGAGCCGACGGCTTCGGCATGGCCGAGGAGAACGGACGCTGGCTCAAGATCCCACAGATGGGGCGAGTCGTCATCGGCGCCGATGTCGAAATTGGCGCCAACACGACGATCGACCGTGGTGCGATCGACGACACGATCATCGGCGACGATGTGAAGATCGACAATCAGGTCCAGATCGGGCACAACTGCGTCATCGGCAATCACACGGCGATCGCCGGCTGCGTGGGCATTGCCGGATCCGCGCACATCGGCCGCAATTGCCAGATCGGCGGCGCGGCGATGATCGCCGGGCATCTGTCGATCGCGGACGGCGCGGTAATCTCCGGCGGCACGCTGGTGTTCCATTCGATCGATGCGCCGGGCGTCTACACCAGCGCGTTCCCGACGATGCCGCACGCGCAATGGAAGCATGTGGCGTCGCAGACTCGAAACCTGCGCGAGCTCGCCGAACGTGTGCGCGCGCTGGAGCGCGCACAGCACGCTCGCGTGGATGACGGCACCCGCAACGACAAACACAACGAGCGCAACGACGTCGGCTGAACCCTGCACAGGAGATTGGCAATGCCCGCGCTCGACATCAACGCCATCAAGAAGCTGTTGCCGCACCGCTACCCGATGCTGCTGGTCGACGCTGTCAGCGACTTCGAAGTGGGCAAGTGGATACGCGGCGTCAAGAACGTGTCCGTCAACGAGCCCTATTTCCAGGGTCACTTTCCGCACTACCCGGTGATGCCGGGCGTGCTGGTGATCGAGGCGATGGCGCAACTCGCCGGACTGTTGACGATACTGTCGGGTGTCGCCAAGCCCGATGGCAGCCAGCTCGTACTGTTCGCCGGCATCGACGAAGCGCGCTTCAAGCGCCAGGTGATGCCGGGTGACACGCTGGCGATGCAGGTCGACCTTGTGCGCGCGATCCGCGGCGTCGGCCGCTTTCGCGCGCGCGCGAACGTCAGCGACAAGATTGTCTGCGAGGCGCTGCTACTGGCCGCCGTGCGCGACATGCCGAAAGGCGATCTCGACTGACGTCGATGCCGCTGATCCATCCCACCGCGCTGGTCGATCCCGCTGCCGAGCTCGCCTCCGACGTCGAAGTCGGCGCATTCTCGCTGGTGGGCGCACGCGTGCGCATCGGCGCCGGCAGCGTAATTGGCCCGCACGCTGTGGTCACCGGGCGCACCACGCTCGGCGCGCGCAACCGGATCTTCCAGTATGCGTCGATCGGTGATGTCGCGCAGGACCGCAAGTACGGCGGCGAGCCGGTGACGACGACGATCGGCGACGACAACGTGTTCCGCGAATTCGTGTCAGTGCATGCGGGCACCGCACAGGATCGCGGCGATACGCGCATTGGCGACGGCAACTGGTTTCTCGCGTACACGCATGTCGCGCACGATTGCGTCGTCGGTGATCGCACGACGTTCTCCAACAACGCGCAGATTGCCGGACACGTGACGATCGGCGACTGGGTGGTGATGGGTGCCTATGCCGGGGTGCATCAGTTTGGTCGCATCGGCGCGCATGCGATGGTTGCGGCGGGAGCGATCGTGCTGCAGGACGTGCCGCCGTTCGTCACCGTGCAGGGTTACCCGGCCAAGCCGCACGGTACCAATAACGAGGGACTGCGCCGTCGCGGTTTTTCGCCCGACGACATATCGGCGGTGCGTCGCGCCTACAAGACGCTTTATCGCCAGGGACTGCCGCTGGAGGATGCCCGTGCGGCGATCGATGCGGCCGCCGCGGACGCGCCGGTGCTTGCGCCGCTTGCCGCGTTCCTTGCAGTCCCGGGCCGCGGCATCGTGCGCTGAAGTAGCGTCCGCGTTCACCGAACATGAACACCAAGTCTGCAGCGAAAATGCTGGTCACCGTTGGCATCGTCGCCGGAGAGGCGTCCGGTGATCTGCTGGCCGCGCGCCTGATCTCGGCGGTGCGCGCGCGCAATCCTGACGTTCGCTTCGTGGGCATTGCCGGCCCCAAGATGCAGCAGGCTGGTTGCGAAGTCCTGTTCCCGCTGGAAAAGCTCGCCGTGCGCGGCTTTGTCGAGGTGCTGGCGCATCTGCCCGAGCTGATGCGCATCCGGCGCCAGCTCGCGCGCGAACTCATGGCCCGCCGCATCCCGCTGTTCATCGGGGTCGACGCGCCGGACTTCAACCTGGGGCTCGAGCGCCGGCTCAAGTCGCGCGGCGTGCGCACGATCCACTACGTGAGCCCGTCGGTGTGGGCGTGGCGGGGCAAGCGGGTGCAAAGCATTGGTCGCTCCACCGATCGCGTGCTGGCGCTGTTTCCGTTCGAGCCCGCCATCTATCGCAACGCCTCGATCGCCGTTGATTTCGTCGGCCATCCGCTGGCGGCGCAAGCGGCCACGCCGGTATCGCGGCGGCAGACGCGCGAAACATTGAAACTGAAGCCCGCCACGCCGGTATTCGCGCTGCTGCCCGGCAGCCGCCAATCCGAGATCGACATGCATGCCGGGGTTGTGTTGCGCGCGGCGCGATTGATACACGAGGCGCGCGCCGACGCCCATTTCCTGGTACCTCTGGCGTCGCGTGCGTCACGCGAGATGTTTCGCCAGGCGATGCACGACCACGGTGCCGAGGCGCTCCCCATCACGTTGCTGTATGGGCACGCCGACGATGCGCTGCAGGCTGCCGACGTGGCACTGGTCGCGTCCGGCACGGCAACGCTCGAAGCGGCGCTGGCGCGCTGCCCACATGTTATCTTCTACAAGGTGGCGGCGTTGACGGCGCGCATCGTCGCCCGCAAACTGTTGCTGCCTTACGTGGGACTCACCAACGTGCTGGCTGGCCGCTTCGTGGTACCGGAATTGCTGCAGGACAACGCCACGCCGGAGAACCTTGCGCGCGCGGCGCAGAACCTGTTCGACGACGTCGTCACTCGCGCGCGCCTCGACGCGCTGTTTGCGGGCTTCGCCAGTGCGCTGCGTGCCGATACCGACACCCGCGTCGCCGATGCCGTATTCCAGGAGCTTTCGGTGGCGGGCGTGCGATGCTGATCGCCGGTGTCGACGAGGCGGGTCGCGGGCCGCTTGCAGGTCCGGTTGTCGCGGCAGCAGTGATCCTCGATCCCGCGCGTCCGTTGCGGGGGCTGCGCGACTCCAAGCTTCTGAGCGAGCAGCAGCGCAACGCACTGGCGCCGCGCATTCGCGATCGCGCGATCGCCTGGGCGGTCGGCTGCGCCGACGTGTCCGAGATCGACACGCTGAACATCCTGTGGGCGACGATGCTGGCAATGCAGCGCGCGGTGGAAGCGCTGTCGGTGGCGCCGGAGGCGGCGTGGATCGACGGCGATCGCTGTCCGACACTCAAATGTCCGGCGCACGCGTTCGTCGGTGGCGATGCAATGCATGCGGCAATCGCTGCGGCTTCGATCCTCGCCAAGACGGTCAGGGATGCGATGCTGGTCGAGCTGCACCAGCTTTATCCGCAGTATGGCTTCGCCCAGCACAAGGGATACGCCACGGCCGGGCATCGCTCCGCGCTGCAGCGCCATGGCCCGTGTCCGGCGCACCGGCGCAGCTTCGCGCCGGTGATGCAGGCAGTGCTGGTGTTCGCATGACGGCCACCGCGGCGGCACATCCGTATCCGCTGCCAACCTTGCGCCAGGACGGGCGCGTGGCTATCGTCACCGGCGCGAGTTCAGGCATCGGCCGTGCCATCGCGCACGCCTTTGCTGCCGCCGGCGCGGCGGTGGTCGTGACCGCGCGTCGCAAGGATGTGCTCGACGGTGTCGTCGCAGCCATCGCGGCGGAGGGCGGGCGCGCGCACGCCGTCGCGGCCGACCTTGGCGCGCGCGCGGACATCGCGCGCCTGGCGACCAGCGCCGCGGCACCGTTCGGCGCACCCGCGATCCTGATCAACGCAGCGGGCATCAACATCCGCAAGCCGATGCTCGAGCTCGCCGCGGACGACATCGACGTGACGCTCGCGGTCAATCTGGTGGCGCCACTGCTGCTGGCGCAACACATGGTTCCGGCGATGCTCGCGCAGGGGTTCGGGCGCATCGTCAACGTGACGTCGCAGCAGCAATCGCGCGCATTCAACCACAGCGGCATCTACGGTGCGTCCAAAGGCGGGCTGGCCGCGCTGACTCGTTCGATGGCCGAGGCATGGTCGCGCGGCGGCGTCACGGCCAACGCAATCGCGCCAGGACTGGTGGCCACACCGATGACTGCGGCCGTGCTGGCGGACGCGTCGCGCGCCCGTGCATTGGCTGCACGCACGATGAGCGATCGCAACAGTGTTCCCGACGACCTGATCGGCGCAGTGCTGTTCCTCGCCAGCGCATCCGCGGCGTATGTCACCGGCCAGACGTTGTTCGTCGATGGTGGCTTTTCCGTCGCATGACCGGCACCGGCCCACTGGCATTGCCGACGCTTGCGGACATCCGCACGGCGCAGGTGCGCATTGCGCCGTATGTGCATCGCACGCCGGTGATGCAATCGCACTCGCTCGACGCGATGGCAGGCGCCAGCCTGTTTTTCAAGTGCGAGAACCTGCAGAAGGTCGGCGCATTCAAGGCACGTGGCGCGACCAACGCGGTGTTTGCGCTTTCCGCCGCCGATGCCGCGCACGGCGTGGTCACCCATTCGTCGGGAAACCATGGCGCGGCGCTGGCGTATGCGGCGCGCGAGCGCGGCATCGCCGCCTATGTGGTGATGCCCGACAACGCGCCGCAGATCAAGATCGACAACGTGCGCGGCTTCGGCGCGACGATCCGTTTCTGCGCGGCGAACGTCGCCGCGCGCGAAGCGGCGTGTGCGGACGTGCAGCGCGAACATGGCGCGACGCTGATCCATCCATTCGACAACGCCGACGTGATTGCGGGGCAGGCAACCGCGGCGATGGAACTGCTGGCGGACGTCGAAAGGCTCGACGCGGTCATCGCACCGTGCGGCGGTGGCGGGCTGCTGAGCGGCACGGCGATCGCCGCCAAGTCGCTTATGCCCGCAATGCGTGTCTACGGCGCCGAGCCCGCCAACGCAGGTGACGCAGCAGCCGGTTTCCACTCCGGTCGCATCGAGCCGCTGCCCCCGACCACCACCATCGCGGACGGCCTGCGCACCACGCTGTCGCCGCGCACGTTTGGCGCGTTGCGCGCGCAGGTCGACGACCTGTGTACCTGCAGCGAAGAGTCGAGCGTGCGTGCGATGCGCATCATATGGGAGCGCATGAAGATCATCGTGGAGCCCTCCTCGGCGGTGGCGCTCGCGTGCGTGCTGGACAAAGCCTATCCGTTGGCAGGATTGCGGGTCGGCATTATTATCAGCGGGGGCAACGTCGATCTCGACCATCTGCCGTGGCAGCGGTAAAATGACGTCCATGCAAACCCATCTGCCGACCACTCCCTATCCGCGATTCCACCTGGCCTTTCCGGTCAACGACCTGCTGGTCGCACGGCGCTTCTACGGGGAATTCCTCGGATGCGCCGAGGGCCGCAGCTCCGATGCCTGGGTCGATTTCGATTTCTTCGGGCACCAGATCGTCGCGCACAAGGTGGAAGCGCAGGCGATGAGCGATGCCACCAGCCTGGTCGATGGCGAGAATGTGCCCGTGCGCCATTTCGGCGCGGTGCTCGACATGGGCGCATGGCAGTCGCTGTCGGCGAAACTGCAGGCCGCCAACACGCGCTTCGTCATCGAGCCCTACGTTCGTTTCAAGGGCGAAGCGGGCGAACAGGCGACGATGTTCCTGCTCGACCCGTTCGGCAATGCGCTGGAGTTCAAGGCGTTTGCCGACATCAACCAGCTGTTCGCACGCTGAGTCCCATCCGCACCCCGGAGCGGCAAGCGATCGCATTGCATCCGTCGCACCGGCAGAAGTGTGCCGCGCGCCGCCGCTGCGCGCTGCGAAGTCCGAGGCAGAAGACATGACACACTACACACTGCAGCACCTGGAATCGATGGTTACGCGGGCATTGGCCAACGCCGGCGCGAATCCCGGCATGGCAAGTGCAACCGCACAGGCGCTGGTTGCTGCCGATGCGCAGGCAATGGCATCGCACGGCGTTGCGCGTGCGCTGCAATATGCGGCACACCTGCGCAACGGCCGCGCCGACGGCACTGCAATCCCGCAGGTGGTGCGCGCCAAGTGTGCAGTGGCACTGGTCGACGCTCGCAGTGGACTCGCGTTTCCGGCATGCGAACTGGCTGTCGACGAGGCGATCACCCGCGCGCGCGATTGCGGCGCCGCCTTTGCCGGCGTCACCAACAGTCATCATTTCGGCGTTGCCGCCTACCATCTGCAACGCGTGGCTGCGGCGCAGATGGTCGGTCTGGCGTTCGGCAACTCGCCCTCGGCGATGCCGGCCCCCGGCGGGCGCACGCCGCTGTTCGGTACCAATCCGGTGGCGGCCGTGTTCCCGCGCAAGAGTGCGCCGCCACTGTCGATCGACCTGTCCTTGTCAGAGGTCGCGCGCGGCAAGGTGATGGTCGCGGCAAAGGAAGGGCGGCCGATTCCGCTCGGCTGGGCGCTCGACCGCGACGGCAATCCGACGACCGATCCCGATGCAGCCCTTGCGGGCTCGATGCTGGCGGTTGGTGGCACCAAGGGCGCGATGCTCGCGCTGATCGTCGAGTTGCTGGTGACGTCGCTGACGGGCGCAGCGCTCGGGTTCGAAGCGAGCAGTTTCTTCGTCGACGAGGGTAACCGGCCGCGTCTCGGCCAGGCGTTCCTGGTGGTCGATCCGGGTGCGCTCGCAGGTCTCGATGTTTATTTCGAGCGCGTCGAGACGCTGGTCGCAGCGATGCTTGCCGATGACGGCGTGCGCCTGCCCGGCGATCGGCGCCGCGCGCTGGCCGACGCAGCGGCAACCGGAGGCGTCGATATCCAGGACAGCGTGGCCGCGGCGCTGGCCAAGCTGGCAGGATGAACGCGTGCTGGCGTAACATCGCGCCATGACGCCGCGTCCTACCGCGCTGCTGCTGAACTTCGCGCATGCGCTCGATCACCTGTTCCTGCTGATCTTCGCGGCGGGCGTCGGCGCGATCGCCGCCGATTTCGGTTTCGCCCGCTGGGAGGACCTGATGCCCTACGGCGTCGGTGCGTTCGCGCTGTTCGGGCTGGGCTCGCTTCCGTCGGGCAAGCTCGGCGATCATTGGGGACGGCGGCGAATGATGCTGCTGTTCTTCTTCGGCATCGGCGCATCCGCGCTGCTCGTTGCGTGCACGCGCAACGCGTGGCAGCTCGCGCTGGCGCTTGGCGTGCTCGGCGCATTTTCGTCGATCTATCACCCGGTGGGCATTCCGATGCTGGTGCGGCACAGCACGCGTCCCGGGCGCACCATCGGCATGAATGGACTGGCCGGAAACCTCGGGGTTGCCGCGGCGGCGATCGTCACCGGTTACCTCGTCAAATACGCGGGCTGGCGCGCCGCGTTCATCGTCCCGGGCATGCTGGCGATCGCCTGCGGCATCCTGTTCGCGCGCGTGACGCCGCTCGAATCGGAGCCCCCATCGAAGCGCAAGCAAACGGTCATCGAACTGCCGCCGAAGCTGTTCGCGCGCATTTTCCTGGTGATCACGATGGCGTCGATCACCGCAAGCCTGTTGTTCAATTTCACCACCAACGGCAATGGCGAGCTGCTGCGCGAGCGCCTCGACGGCATCGTCAACGATCCCGCGCGCCTCGGCGTGCTGCTCGCGGGTGTCTACGTGGTGGCATCTTTCGCGCAGGTGGTCGTGGGCATGCTGCTCGACCGCGTGCCTCTGAAGTACCTGTATCTCGCCATCGTTGCCGTGCAGCCACCGATGTTCTGGCTCGCGGCCAGCGCGCATGGCTGGGCGCTTTACGCGCTGATGATCGCGTTCATGATTGCGGTATTCGGCGCGATCCCGTTTACCGATGCGATGATCGTGCGCTACGTCGACGACCGCATGCGCTCGCGCGTGACGGGCATGCGCCTGACGGTTTCGTTTGGCGTGAGCTCGGTGGCGGTGTGGTTGCTGGGACCCGTGGTGAAGGCTGGCGGATTCGAGACGCTGCTGCTCGCGATGTCGGCGATCGCGGTGCTGACGTTCCTCACCGTGCTCGCGCTACCGCGAGCCGCAGGCTTCGACGGACCCCTGGCGGCATCGCTGCCCCCGTCGGCCATTCCGGCCCCCGGCGACTGACGCGTCAGACAACGCGCACGCGCAGCATCATGCCACCGTCCTCGTGTTCGAGGTTGTGGCAATGCAGCAGATAGTCCTGCGGGCCCGCGAACGGGCAGCTGAAATCGATCGCCACCCGCACCGACTCGCCTGGCCACACCAGTACCGTATCCTTGGCGCCCATGTCGGCGGGCAGACGTCCGTTGGCGTCGATCGCCAGCGGTGCCAGGAAATCCGGGCTCGTTTCACGGGCCAGCACGCGCAGCGTGAAACCGTGCAGGTGCATCGCGTGCGGCATGCTGGTGTAGTAGTTGCGCAACAGCCAGGTCTGCACGGTGTTGCGCGGCACCAGCAGCGGCTCGCCCTGCATGTCGAACACGCGGTCGTTGATGCGCCAGCGCGATTTGGCGAACGACAGGCGAAATGCCACCGGATCGCCCGTTGCGAGCGGCGGGAACGGCAGCGTAGACAGTACCGATGGCGGCGCGGCGGTCGCGACGACGCGTTGGCGCACGCGAAATTGCAGCAGCGACAGACGGGCGCCGTCGCCGATTGCCGACTGTGATGCGCCGTGTTGCGCCACGGTCGCTTGCGTCGTCGTCGCGCCGTGAGCGGCGTGCGCATCGCCCGCCTGCGTCGCCACCGGCGGGGGCGCATGCGAACCCGAATGCGTCTCGCCATGCATCGGATCGAAGGCCAGCGACTCGAGCACGATCGAGTCTCCGATTGCGTGCGCCGCGAAATCGACCCACAGGTCGACGCGTTCGGCGGTGGCGACGAACAGCTCGCGGCATTCGATGGGGCGCGCCAGCAGTCCGCCATCTGTGCCGAGCAGCGTCATCGGCAGCAGCGCGCCGTCGTCGCCGCGCAGCGCGAGCCGCAATGTGCGCGCATTGCATGCGGTGAGGATCCGCAGCCGATAGCCGCGCGTTTCGACGTCGAGCCACGCATGCGCAATGCCGTTGACCAGCATTTCGTCACCGAGGTATCCGGCCTCGCG
>JBDTJK010000069.1:0-5099 GCA_039935875.1 Casimicrobiaceae bacterium | reverse complement strand
CGGTGGTGTTCCGCGGCCAGCACTGGGTCAACCTCGCGATCGGCATCGCGATGGTCGCGTTCGGCTTCGCATTCTTCTTCGCGGCACCCGATGCGCAGTGGACGCCGTATATCGCGATGACCGCGCTCGCGTTCCTGCTCGGCGTGCTGATCATCATCCCCATCGGCGGCGCCGACATGCCGGTGGTGATCTCGATGCTGAACAGCTATTCCGGATGGGCCGCCGCCGGCATTGGCTTCTCGCTGGGCAACCCGATGCTGATCATCGCCGGCTCGCTGGTCGGCAGTTCCGGCGCGATCCTGTCGTACATCATGTGCAAGGCGATGAACCGCTCGTTCATCAGCGTGATCCTCGGCGGCTTCGGCGGCGAGACCGGCCCGGCAGTCGCCGACGATGGCAAGAAGACCGTCAAGTCGGGTAGCGCCGACGACGCGGCGTTCATCCTCGGCAACGCCGAGAGCGTGATCATCGTTCCCGGCTACGGACTCGCAGTTGCGCGTGCGCAGCACGCGGTGAAGGAACTCGCTGCCAAGCTGCTTGCGAAAGGCATCAGCGTCAAGTACGCGATCCATCCAGTGGCCGGGCGCATGCCCGGTCACATGAACGTGCTGCTGGCGGAAGCGGAGGTTCCGTATGAACAGGTGTTCGAGATGGACGACATCAACGGCGAATTCGGCACCACCGACGTCGCGCTGATCCTCGGCGCCAACGACGTGGTCAACCCGCTCGCCGAGCAGAAGGGCAGCCCGATCTACGGCATGCCGATCCTCGAGGCTTACAAGGCACGCACGGTGATCGTCAACAAGCGCTCGATGGCATCCGGCTATGCAGGACTCGACAATCCGCTGTTCTACATGGACAAGACAATGATGGTTTTCGGCGACGCCAAGAAAGTCGTCGAGGACCTGGTGAAGGCGATCGAGTGACGCCCTGGAGCGACCTTGCACTCGCGCAGAAGATCGGCGGATTGCCGGGGATCGTGCGCCGCCAGGTCACCGCCGCGGCCGGCATTTGACAGCGGCGCTGCACTGAACGGGCGCTGCCGATGACCGACTCCCTGCTTCCGGCGGGACGCCTCGTGCGGCGTCCGGCATTCTGGGGCGCCTACGCGGTGCTGGCCCTCGTCGCGCTGGCGCTTGCATGGAAGCTCTTTCCCGTCGCGATCCCGCTGGTCAACGTCGACATTTCGATGTCGCGCGACGATGCGATCGCGCAGGCGCGTGCGCTCGGCACCCGACTGGGGCTCGCGCCGCCGCAGGCGCGCGCTGCCGTGCAGTTTCACTCGGACTCGCGCGCGCAGGATTATGTCGAACTCGAGGGCGGGGGCAAGAGCGCGTTCGCGGATCTGGTGCGCGGCAAGCTTTACGCACCCTACGTATGGGACGTGCGACTGTTCGAGGTTGGCCAGATACCGGAAGTGACGATCCGCTTCACCCCGAGCGGCGAACCCTACGGATTCACGCGCGGCGTCGCCGAGACTTACGTGCGCGATGCGGCGACCAGGGCGCTGGCGCCCGACGCGGCGCGTGCAATCGCCGAAACGCGTGCGAAAGCCGATTGGGGCATCGATTTCGGCGTGTGGAAGTTCCTCGAGCAATCCGAGATCACGCAACCCTCGGGCCGTGCCGATCACCTGTTCACCTACGAGCGCGCAGAGCGGCTCAACGAAGCGCGCATCCGCCTGCGCCTCGGCATGGCGGGCGACGAACTGATCGCCGTGCAGCGCTACGTGTTCATTCCGGACGCGTTCGCACGCCGCTTCGCCGAGCTGCGTTCGGCGAACGACACCATCGCCAGCGTGGCGACGCTGTTTGCCGGGCTGGTCTATGGCATCGGTGGCCTGATCGTCGGCTCGCTGTGGCTCGCGCGCAAGGGAATGCTGCTACCCGCGACGTCGTTCAAGGCTGGCGCGGTGGTCGGCGGACTGATGGGCCTGATGCTGCTTGCAGCCACCACCGGCGCCTGGTTCACGTTCAATACGGCACACGACGCAAGCACGTTCTGGGCAGCACAGGTCGGCGGCGCGATTGCAGTGATGCTCGCCGGCGCGCTCGGCTACGGGCTGGTATTCATGGCGGCCGAAGGCTTGAGCCGCGCGGCTTTCGGCTGGCAGCCGCAATTGTGGAAACTATGGTCGCGCGAAGGCGGCGCATCGCTGCAGACGCTGGGGCGCACGCTGGGTGGCTACCTGTTCGTGCCGCTGGCGATGGCGCTGGTGGCGATGTTCTACTACGTCACCAATCGGTACCTGCACTGGTGGCAGCCGTCATCGCAAATGACCGACCCCAACGTGCTCGCCTCGGCCGTGCCCGCCTTGGCGCCGATCGCGATGTCGCTGCAGGCGGGCTTCATGGAGGAATGCCTGTTTCGCGCGGTGCCGTTGAGCCTCGGTGCGCTGATCGGTGCGCGTTACGGGCGCAAGCGCACGGGAATCGCGATCGCGTTCGTGCTGCAGGCGATCGTGTTCGGCGCGGCGCACGCCAACTATCCGGGATTCCCCGCCTACTCGCGGCCAGTCGAGCTGATCGTGCCGGCGATGATCTGGGCGGCGATATTCCTGCGCTTCGGGCTGCTGCCGACGATCATCCTGCATGCCTGCTTCGACCTTTCGCTGTTCGCGATCCCGTTGTTCCTGGTGGACGCACCCGGCGCATGGCTGCAACGCGCGCTGATCGTGATTGCCGCGCTGGTACCGCTGGCGGTCGTGGTCGTCAGGCGCGTGCAGGCAGGGCGCTTCGCCGAGTTGCCCGCGAGCCTGCGCAATGCCGGCTGGCGACGTGCCGGCGCCGTGGCCGACGACGAGCGTGCGCCGCCGTTGCGGGGCGCCGGGCCCTCGGCGCGCGTCATCGGGTTCGCGCGAGCCCTGCCGTGGCTTGGCATCGCCGGCTTGATCGCGTGGCTCGCCAGCGCGCCGTTTCGTGCGGATGTCGGTGGATTGCCGCTCGCGCGCGGTGACGCCATTCGCGCCGCGGACGCGGCGCTGACGGCGCGCGGCGTCACGCTGCCGGGCGTTTTCACGCGATCGGCGAGCATCCGTCTTGCCAGCGACGATGCGTCGCAATGGACCGCGCAGCGTTTCGTGTGGCAGGAGGGCAGTCCGGCGATCTATCGCGCCGTGGTCGGCAACACGCTGCCCGGTCCGCTGTGGGCGGTGCGCTATGCGCGCTTTGGTGGCGATGTCGTCGATCGCGCGGAGGAGTGGCGCGTGACCGTCAACGGCGACGGCAGCATTCGCCAGGTGTCGCATCAGTTGCCGGAGGGGCGCGCCGGCGCGTCGTTGTCGCGTGCAGAGGCCGAGCGGCTGGCCGATGCCGAGCTTGTCGCGCGTTTTGCAATCGATCCGTCGGCGCTGAAGCTGATCGGGGCCAGCGACCGCAAGCGCCCGGCACGCACCGACTGGTCGTTCCTGTGGACCGATCCACGCGTGAATGTAGGCAAGGACGGCGAGGCGCGCCTGCAGGTGGCGATCCAGGGCGACGAGGTCGCGAGTTCCGCGCGCCAGGTATTCATTCCCGAGGCGTGGTTGCGTGCCGAGCAGGCACGCGACGGTCAATGGGCGATCGCCAAGATGGTGGCCGGCATCCTGGCCGCCTGCGCAGGTCTCGCGGCGCTGTACCTCGGCGTGCGAAATTTCACGCGCTCGCGCACCGACATGCGCGCGGGGGTGCTCACTGGGGGCATCATTTTCGTGACGACGCTCGCATCCTTTGCCAACGCATGGCCGGCCATGGTCGACACCCTGTCGACGACCGAGCCTGTGCTGTCGCAGATCGGACTGCGGATCGGTGGCGTCGCCGTCGGCGCCCTCGTCCTGGCGCTGTTCGTCGGCATGATCGCGGCCGTCGCCAGCTACGCGATGCGCAGCAGCACGCCACAGCCGGTCTCGCGTCTCGCTCCTTGGGTTGCAGGCGGCGCCGCTGCGCTGGCCGTGGCCGGATTCGCGTCGCTGCTGACGTTGTTCGCGCCGCAGCTCGCGCCGCGCTGGCCGTCGCTCGGCATCGACAACACCGCGTCGCCGCCGCTGGCGGCACTGCTTGCCGGCGTCAGCTACCTGCGCGAGATCGCGCTGGCGCTGTTCGTACTGTTCGTGCTGCAGCGAATCACGTCGAACTGGACGCGACGCGTGTGGCTGATCATGCTGCTGCTGATGGTGCTCTATGCACTGCCGGCCGCGCTCGGCGCGCGTGATGTCAGCGCTGCACTGGCATCGGGTCTGTCATCCGGACTGATCGCCACCGCTGTGGTGCTGTGTCTGTTCCGCTTCGATCCGCGCGCGCTTCCCGCCTATGTCGCGGTGATGATGACGCTCGACGCGGCGACCGGCACCGCGCAGATGGGCAGCCACGGCGCATGGCTGTGGTTCTTGCTGCGCGTCGGCGTCTACATTGCGTTGACGGCCGCGGTCACACGCTGGATCAGCCGCCCGCTTCCCGCAGCCGCCTTCACTTCACCGTCGCCGTTGCCGTTGTAGTTCGCCAGCATCGGCTGCAGGATCAGGGTCACATCCATCTCCGCGCCGCGCCAACAATCGCTGAACGCATCGCTGGCGCTGGCGATGACGGCGGACGTGCCTCGACTGGCGCGGAGAATCGCCGCCCTCGCGCAGGGGGAACGCGACAACGCCGAACACGCGCGCATCGAAGAGGCGATCGCGGCGTCGATTGCGCGAGTGAAGGTCCGCGTTGCGCGCAAGCCGCGCATCGCGTATCCGCCGGAGTTGCCGGTGGCGCAGCGTGCGCACGACATCACCGCGGCGATCCGTGCGCATCCGGTGGTCATCGTCAGCGGGGAGACGGGTTCGGGCAAGACGACGCAGTTGCCGAAGATCTGCCTCGCGGCCGGCCGCGGTGAACGCGGGCTGATCGGCCACACGCAGCCGCGGCGGATCGCCGCACGCGCGGTCGCCGAACGCATTGCGTCCGAGCTGGGCGGCGCAGTCGGCACGGACGTCGGCTACAAGGTGCGCTTCACTGATCACACCAGCGCCGGCGCATTCATCAAGCTGATGACCGATGGCATCCTGCTGGCGGAGACGCAGGGCGATCGCACGCTGTCGCAGTACGACACGATCATCGTCGACGAGGCCCACGAGCGCAGCC
>JBDTJK010000068.1:0-3456 GCA_039935875.1 Casimicrobiaceae bacterium | reverse complement strand
CATCGAATCCTTGCTGAATGCGCCGTACGGCTTCCCGCGCCGACAGCCGTTGCTCGTCGGACCTGCGGCCACGGTCGACAAGCTGATCCGCATGCTCACCTGACGCAGGTTGACGCGATACCGACCGTTGCGGGCGTCCCGGCCGCGTATTCTGTTGGCATCCGCCAGCCAAGGATTCCCATGTGCGTTCGATTCACCCGCATTGCTTTGTTTGCCGCATGTGCGGCGTTGGCGTCGCCGCCGATGCGCGCCCTGGCCGACGACGTCGGCTGCACGTCGACGACATTCCGCCTGTTCTCACCCAACGACAAGGTGTGCGTGCAGGCGTTCGACGATCCCGGGGTTCCGGGCGTGACCTGTCACATCAGCCAGGCGAAAACTGGCGGTTGGAAGGGCGCGATCGGCGTGGCCGAGGATCCATCGCGCTTTTCGATCACCTGCCATCAATTCGGACCGATTTCGATTCCCGCCCATCTTCCGCAGGAACAGAGTGTATTCAGCGAAAGCACATCGCTGATTTTCAAGAACACCAAGGTGGTGCGGATGTACGACGCGAAGCGCAATACGCTCGTCTACGTGGCGATCAGCAAGCGGGTGATCGAAGGATCGCCGATGAACGCGATCTCGGCGGTGCCGATCATGCCGTGGAGCGGCCGCTGAATCCTTCGTATTCGTGCAACGGCCTCGCTGCCACACGCTGCGCTTACGAGATATCCGACCTCCCAGCAGTACCTAGGCGATCAACGAACGCCGCAACCCGGCGGGCAGCGTCCAGCGCTCGGCGAGGGTAAACGCGCCTTCGATCAACAGTGCCATCGCGGCAGCCGGAATCGCACCCGCGAGTAACGTCGCGTGATCGTTCAACGCGAGACCGGTGACGATGCGCTCGCCATAACCGCCCGCGCCGATGAATGCGGCAATGGTCGCGGTACCGACATTGATCACGGCGGAAGTCCTGATTCCGGCGAGGATCGTCGGTGCGGCCAGCGGCAGCTCGATCTTGTGCAGGATCGTGGCCGGGCGCATGCCAAGCGATTGCGCCGCTTCGATCATGCCGCGGGAAATCTGCGTCAGCGCCGCATGCGTGTTGCGCACGATCGGCAGCAACGCATACAACGCCAGCGCGATGTACGCAGGCACCGCGCCAATGCGCCCGGTAATGGGTATCAGGAACGCGAGCAGCGCCAGTGATGGAATGGTCTGCACCACACCCGTGGTGCCGATGATTACGCCCTCGGTCGACGGGCGCTTTGCCGCAATGATCCCCAGCGGAATGCCGATGACGATGCTGGCGGCGAGCGACAGGAAGACAAGCCCGAGTTGCTCCAGCGTGAGCCGCAGAAAATCAGATCCGAACAGTTTGTGCCAGAAATCGTCAAGGACCGTCTTCGCAGGCACCGCCGAGGCAGCGTTGCCTGCGGTCGTCGGTTGTCGCGACAGGAAGTCGCGCGCAACCGTTGCAAAGTCCTTGCCGTCGAGTTCCGCGGCCGCGTTCATCCGGCGCATCGCGGCGTCGTCGATCGTGCCCTGCAGCCGGGCGAGCGCGGCCCAGGTCCTCGGCAGGCGCTGCGGAAGATCGGCGCGGTAGAGCAATACCGCGTCGTAGCGCGGAAAGTACCTGCGGTCGTCCTCCAGCACCGTCAACGCGTATTTGTCGACCTTGGCGTCGGTCGAGTAGATGTCGATGACATCGACCTGCTTACCGACAAGTGCCTCGTAGGCGAGGCCATGGTCCAGCCCCCTGGGCGTATCGAACGGGAGTTGGTAGGCGCGCTTGAGCCCGGGCCAGCCATCGGCCCTGCCGATGAACTCCTGCGACAGCCCGAGCCGCAGTTCGGGATGCGACTTGAGATCGGACAGCCGCGTGATGCCCTTGGCGCGCGCGTCGTCCCCCCGCATTGCCAGCGCGTAGGTGTTGTTGAAGCCCAGCGGAACCGACGTCGCGAGCCCGAGGGGTGCCAGCTTGGCGTTGAGTTCCGCCAGCGGCGGAACGCTGTCCAGCTTCAGGATTTCCTTGGCAATCGTGCCGGTGTATTCCGCGTAGATGTCGATGCTGCCGCTAGTCAGCGCATTCAGCACGATGGCAGTATTGCCGAGGCCCTGGCTGTGCGTCGCGTTGGCCTCGCCCGCCGATTGCGCGGTTTGCTTGAGGATTTCACCGAGTATGTAGGACTCGGTAAATCGCTTCGAACCGACGGTGAGCGTCGGCGCCGCGACTGCGTGGCACGCGAAAGCAGAGATGACAACTGCCGCTATTTGGCGAAGGCGAGCGTTCATGGGCATCAGTGTGTCTCACGCGGGGCACGGTTGCCCAGTGGAAAGCATGCAATTTTCATTGCTACGGCGCAAACAAGCAGCTTAGGATGCCGCCAGTCATCTCAGGGAGAATGATGTACAAGAGCATTGGCCTCATTGCGGGCCTTTTGTTGTCCGTTGCGGCGACCGCCGCACCGTTTCAGAACGGTGGCTTCGAGAGTGGGGCAACACTTCCCACTTGCAATCTCTACAACCAGACGGGCACGGTGATGACCGGATGGAATATTTACATCGGCAACATCGACTGGGAGAGTTCCGGAGGCTGCGGCTGGATCGCCGCCAGCGGCGGTTACAGCATTGACGTCATCGGCGACAGCACAGGCGGCATCGGCGGTATCGAGCAGACCTTCGACACGATTCCCGGCGTTGTCTATCTGGTGGAGTTCGCCATGGCCGGAAACCCGGGCGGCCTCGATCCACCGATCAAGCCGCTCGCTGTGACCGTGGCAGGCAATACCACCAATTTCAGCTTCGACGTTACCGGGCACAGTTCAAGCAGCATGGGCTGGACGACAAAATCGCTCCAATTCACGGCGACTTCGGCGAGTACGACGATCCAGTTCGTCAGCGACATCAGCGCGAACTGCGTGAGCTGCAATGCAGGCGCAGCGCTGGATGACGTGCGCATCGGACCACTAAATGATGCCGCGCCAGCGGTGGCCGTGCCGATGACCGGCGCAGCGTGGATCGCGATGCTGTTGCTTGCGTTCGCCGCCGTGGGATTGCGGCGCCGCGGATAATCGTTCAACAACGGTTCGCAAGCCCTGTGGGCGAGCGAACTGTTGCGGCCGACGCACCAGGCTCGGATGTGTTCCGGAAGCCGACTTGAGTTGCCGAAAACCGCTAGCCGCGCTACTTTTTGCGCGATGCTCGAGCGGCTTGCGCCGCGGCATTGGCGGCAACCGCTGAACGGATCAGTCGCTTGAACGCCGCCTCGATGAGCTTTCCGCCTTCGCGAATGTCGATGGCGCGGCGCGTATTTCCCTCGAGGCTCGAGTTGAACAGCTTCGCAGGGTCGTCGAGGGAAGCGCCGCAAGCGAACGTCAGTTTCACGACTTCCTTGTACGACTCCCCCGTGCAGACGATGCCGTCGTGCGACCACACAGGCGTTCCCATCCATTTCCATTCCTCCTGGATCTC
>JBDTJK010000067.1:0-8024 GCA_039935875.1 Casimicrobiaceae bacterium | reverse complement strand
GCACGCTTTCGATCATCAAACCCGACGCCGTGAGCAAGAATGTCATCGGTGAAATCTACAGCCGCTTCGAGAAGTCGGGGCTTAAAATTGTCGCCGCGCGGATGGCGCAGCTGTCGCGCGCCGATGCGGAGGGTTTTTACGCGGTACACAAGGACCGGCCATTCTTCGGCGACCTGGTCGACTTCATGATTTCAGGCCCCGTGATGATCCAGGTGCTGGAAGGCGCGGATGCAATCGCACGCAACCGCGAACTCATGGGTGCCACCGATCCGAAGAAGGCTGCCTCCGGAACCATCCGTGCCGACTTCGCGGACTCGATCGACGCCAACGCGGTGCACGGCTCCGACGCCACCGAGACGGCACGCGGCGAGATCGCGTACTTCTTTCCGGCGCTCAACGTCTATTCGCGCTGAAGCCGCACGCATCCCGCCACCGATGAGCAACGCGTCGCAGCCCGCCGTCAACCTGCTGGATCTCGATCCGGCTGGCCTCGCGGCGTGGGTTGGCGCCGCGGGCGAGAAGCCATTTCGCGCGAAACAGGTGTCGCGCTGGATGCACCAGCGTTTTGCTGCCGACTTTGACGCGATGAGCGATCTCGCCAAGGCATCACGGGCGGCGCTGGCGCAGCATGCGCACATCGCGGCGCCGACGGTGATTCGCGACAGTACCGCCAGCGACGGCACGCGCAAATGGCTGCTGGATGCCGGCGGCGGCAACGCGGTGGAAGCGGTCTACATTCCCGAGGACGACCGCGGCACGCTGTGCATTTCCTCGCAGGCGGGCTGTGCGCTCGATTGCGCATTCTGCTCGACGGGCAAGGGTGGCTTCAACCGCAATCTTGCGACTGCCGAGATCGTCGGCCAGCTGTGGCATGCCAACCGCACGTTGCTCGCCGAGGGCAGCGTTGCGCCGTGGGTGGCCGCAGGCCGCGCGCCGATCACCAACGTGGTGATGATGGGCATGGGCGAGCCGCTGGCCAATTTCGAGCCGGTCGTGCGTGCGCTGAGAATTTTCCTGGATGACAACGCCTACGGACTGTCACGCAGGCGCGTCACGCTTTCCACGTCGGGCATCGTGCCTGCCATCGACCGCCTGGGACGCGAGGCACCGGTGGCGCTCGCCGTGAGCCTGCACGCGCCCAATGACGCGCTGCGCGACCGCCTGGTGCCGATCAACCGCGTGCATCCGCTGGCGAGCCTGCTCGCCGCGTGCGTGCGCTACCTCGAGCATGCGCCGCGCGATTTCGTCACGTTCGAGTATGTGATGCTGGATGGCGTCAACGACCAGCCTGCGCATGCGCGGGAGCTCACGCGCCTGTTGCGCAATGTTCCGTGCAAGCTCAACCTGATTCCGTTCAACCCGTTTCCCGGCAGCGAGTTCCGCACGTCGCCGCGGCCGCGGATCCGCGAATTCCAGCAGGTGCTGCAACAGGCCGGCCTGGTCGCCACGATACGCAAGACGCGCGGCGACGACATCGACGCCGCATGCGGCCAGCTCGCAGGTCAGGTGCACAACCGCGTCACGCGGCCCCTGGCATCGCGCGTCGTCCCGATCACCGCCCACTAGCGACACGAAAGATCCCATGCGCCCATTGATCCTTGCCTTGGCGGCCACTGCATCGCTGCTGCTTGCCGGCTGTGCGTCCAAGCCATCCCAGCCGACGGTCAGCATGTCAGCGGAACCGCAGGTGCAACTCGCGCCGACGGCACCGGTCACCGCGCGGCGCAAGGCCGAACTGCACACCGAGCTGGCCGCCGGCTACTACGAGCGCGGGCAGATGAACGTGGCGCTGGATGAATTGCGCTTGGCCGAGGCCGATGACGCGACGTATCCGAAGATCTACAACGTCTACGGGCTGGTCTACACGATGCTCGGCGAAGCGCCGAAAGCCGAGGCCTATTTCCAGCGCGCGCTGCAAATGGCGCCGGACGATTCCGAGATTCATCACAACTGGGGCGCGTTCCTGTGTTCGCATGGGCGCCCGGCGCAATCGATTCCCGAATTCGAGATCGCTGCGCGCGATCCGCTGTACAAGACGCCCGAGATTGCGCTGACCAATGCGGGGAAGTGCAGCGTGGCCGCGGGCGACAAAGTGGCCGCCGAAGGCTATTTCCGGCGCGCGCTGTCGCTGAAGCCGCAGGACGCTTCGGCCGCCTATAACCTCGCATTGCTCAAGTACCGCGCGGGCCTCTACGACGATGCGCGCCAGCTGATGCGCATGGTGATCCAGTTGAACGATGCGCCGGCGCCTGCGCTCTATCTCGGCATGTGCATCGAGCGCAAGAAAGGCGACCGCAATTCCGAGGACTCGTACGTGCAGCAGCTGAAGAACCGCTATCCGAATTCGCCCGAGGCGAAGAATCTGGATGGCAAGGACTGCTGATGGCTGACGAGGACACGCCGCCACCGATCGCTGCGACTTCGCCAATTGGCGCCGGTGCGATGCTGGCACATGCGCGCGATGAAGCCGCGCTCAGCGTCGACACGGTCGCGGCGCAGCTGAAGCTTGCGCCACGCCAGGTGCGCGCGCTCGAGTCGGGCGACTTCGCCGCGCTGCCGGGACGCACCTTCGTGCGCGGTTTCGTGCGCAACTATGCGCGGCTGCTGGGCATCGACGCCGCGAATGTGCTGGCAGCGTTGCCAGCCGACAACGAGCCGGGCCTGAGACATCCGCACCTTGCCAGCACGCAGCGGGTGATGGGAGAAATTCCGGCCGAGCACGCGCGGCGGCGGTCGTTTGCGGGATGGGCGATCGCGCTCGCTCTGGTCGCGATCATCGCCGTTGCAGTGCTCTACGAAATCATTCGCGAGCAGCGCGTCGCCGCCACCGAGCCCGCGAAGCCAGGCCGTCCTGCCGCCAGCGCGCCGGCCGTCGAGGCGGCGCCGCAATCGCCCGCGGCACCCGAAGGACGCGCATTGCCCAATCCGATGGCGCCCGCGCCGCAACCCGCTCCCGTCACCGCCCCGTCATCCGGTGCTGCAAGCGTCGACACGAAGCTCGCCGCGAACCTGCCGCTGGCAGCCGGTTCGCGGACGGCGGCAGATGTCTCTGCCACCCCTGCTGCAACGACGGCAGCCACCACGCGCGCTGCAGCCGCGGCCGATTCGCATGCCGCAATCGCGACGATGGCGTCGGCTGTCGCTGCCAAGGCTTCCACGCTGCAGGTCATCTTTCGCGGCACGTCCTGGCTCGACATCAAGGATGCGACGGGCGCGAGCGTGCTGACGATGACCGGGAACGACGGCGCCACGCGCACGCTGGCCCTCGCACCGCCGCTCGATCTCGTCGTGGGCAATGCCGATCACGTGGACATGACCTTTCGCGGCGAACGCGTCGACCTCGCCGCGCACGCCAAGCAGAACGTCGCACGGCTGCAGCTGCGCTAGGCGCGACCCGATGAGCGCGACCCTGCAGGCCGTCCGCGGCATGAACGACGTACTGCCCGACCAGGCACCCCTGTGGCAGTTCTTCGAGGACACCGCGCGCGAGGTGTTCGCGCAGTACGGCTATCGCAACATCCGCACGCCGCTGGTCGAGAAGACCGAGCTGTTCGTGCGGGGCGTCGGCGAAGTCACCGACATCGTCGAAAAGGAGATGTACTCGTTCGACGACAACGGCGAAAGCCTGTCGCTGCGCCCGGAAGGCACCGCGCCGACGGTCCGCGCGGCGCTCGAGCACAACCTGCTGTATGACGGGCCCAAGCGCCTGTGGTACAGCGGCCCGCTGTTTCGCCACGAACGTCCGCAGAAAGGCCGCTACCGCCAGTACCATACGTTCGGCGCCGAGGCGCTCGGCTTCGCGGGCCCCGACATCGACCTCGAGCAGCTGGTGATGGTCAACCGGCTGTGGCGCAGGCTCGGTCTTCACGGCATCACGCTCGAGCTCAACACGATCGGCTCGGGCGCGGAGCGTCACGCGTTTCGCGCCAGGCTGGTGGAATACTTCGCGGGCCACGCAGGTGCGCTGGACGCCGATGCGACGCGGCGGTTGCACACCAATCCGCTGCGCATCCTCGACTCCAAGAATCCGCAGATGCAGGCGCTGCTCGAGGGCGCACCGCGGTTGTGGGATGCGCTGGGCGACGAATCGCGCGCGCTGTTCGAGCGCGTGAAGGACGGCGTCGCCGCGGCCGGCATCGCCTATCGGGTCAACCCACGACTGGTGCGCGGCCTCGACTATTACAATGCCACGGTCTACGAGTGGGTGACGACTCGACTTGGCGCGCAGGGTGCCGTGTGTTCCGGTGGCCGCTACGACGGGCTGTTCGCGCAGCTCGGCGGCAAGCCGACCCCCGCCGTCGGGTTCGGAGTCGGCGCCGAACGCGTGCTGCTGCTGCTCCAGGATTCGGGTATCGTTCGCACCGACGCGCCGATCGCATACGTCGTGCATGCGGGCGACGCGGCCAGCGCGATAGCCATTGCGCTCGCCGAGCGCCTGCGCGACGGCGGCCACAAGGTGATCGTCAACGCGAGCGGCGGCAACTTCAAGTCGCAGATGAAACGAGCCGATGCGAGTGGCGCGGCGCTCGCGCTGATCATCGGCGATGACGAAGTCGCCGCGCAGACCGTGAGCGTCAAGGCGCTGCGCAGCGATGGCGGACAGACGGCGATACCGTCCGCCGAACTCGCCTCCCGCATCGCGGCGCTGGCGGTCTCGACCCAGCAACACGCAATCTAAACCGGAAGAAAGACATGGCTGTCTACGACCTCGAAGAACAGGAACAGCTCGACGACCTCAAATTGTGGTGGACGCGGCATGGCAGCAAGATTGCCGCCGCCGTCATCGCGGTGTGCGTCGTGTTCGTCGGTTACCAGGGCTGGCGTTGGTACAGCGCCGGCCATGCCGAAGCCGCATCGACGTTGTACCAAGCGGTCAGCGATGGCGTGCGCACGCAAAACGCGGCCAAGTCCAAGGAAGCGATGGCGCAGCTCGCCGACCGCTACTCCGGCACGCCGTACGCCGCTCGCGCGGCGGTGATCTACGCGAAGCAGCTGTGGGACGCCGGCGACAAGGCGGGCGCGCGCGCGCAGCTGCAATGGACACTGGTTCATTCGACCGACAGCGAGTTGCTCGAGGTGACCCGCTACCGGCTGGCGGAGACCTGGCTCGACGAGGGCAAGAGCGACGAAGCGCTGAAGCTCCTCGACGCCAAGACCGACGATGCGTTCGCCGGGGTCTATGCCGATCTGCGTGGCGATGCGCTCGCCGCCGCCGGTCGCAACGACGATGCGCGCAAGGCGTACGAGACCGCATTGGCGAAACTCGACGTGCGCTCGCCGTATCGCAATTACGTGGAAGTGAAGTTCCAGGCGCTCGGCGGTGTCGTCGGTGCGCCCGCCGCTGCCACGGGTGCCGGTGCTGCCGCAGCGAAATCAGGCGTCGCGACGCCGTCGCCGGCTGCAGCGGCAACCACTCCTGTGGGTGGGCCGACGCCGGCTGCGTCCGCTGCACCTGCTGGCGCACCATTGACCGCACCGCGCAGCGACGCTCCGAAGCCATGAAGATTCGCCTCATAGCCTGCGCATTCGCCGCGCTCGGCCTCGCCGGCTGCTCGACCCTATCGTCATGGCTGCCGTCCATACCGCCGCCCTCGTTCAGCTGGTTCAGCAGCAAGGGCAAGCCCGGTCCGCTGCCGGCATTGACGGCGAAGACGACACCCGCGATCAACTGGCAGGTATCGCTGGGCAAGACCATCGCGGGTTTCAGCCCGGCAGTCACCGCGGATGCGATCTACGCCGCGGCGCCTGACGGCACGCTCGCGCGCATCGACGCTGCCACCGGCCGCGTCGCTTGGCGGATCAACGTCGATTCGACACTTTCCGCGGGCGTCGGTGCCGACGCGTCGATCGCGATCGTCGGCAACGATCGCGGCGACGTCATCGCGATCACGCCCGAGGGCAAGCCCGCGTGGAAAGTGCGGTTGTCGAGCGAGGTCACTGCCCCGCCCGCAGTTGCCGACGGCGTCGCGGTGATCTACGTCGGTGACGGCCGCGTGTATGCATTGGGCGCCGAAGACGGCAAGACCCGCTGGGTATACCAGCGCCAGAATCCGCCGCTCATCGTACGCAACAGCGCGCCGCCGACGATCAGCCACGGCGGCGTGTTCGTCGGCACCGCCGGCGGCAAGCTTGCCGGACTGGACGTCACCAACGGCATCGTCGGATGGGAGGCAACCGTCGCAGTGCCCAAGGGCGCGACCGAACTCGAGCGGATCGCGGACATCACCAGCGCGCCGGTGATCGACGGGCGCAACGTTTGCGCGACGGCGTTCCAGGGCCGCACCGTCTGCTTCGACGCGTTGCATGGCAACAGCGTGTGGTCGCGCGACATCGCAAGCTATGCCGGCATGACCCAGGGCCCCAAGAATTTCTACCTGACCGATGACAATGGCACCGTGTTCGCGCTGGACAAGACGACCGGCGCGACGCTGTGGAAGCAGGACGTGCTCAAGGATCGACGCATCGGCGCACCGCAACTCATCGGCGACTACGTGGCCGTGGTCGACATCCAGGGTTACGTGCACCTGCTGTCGACGGTCGATGGCAGCTACGCCGGCCGCATGGCCACCGATGGTTCGGCGGCTGCGGCGCAACCGGTGGCGCTGGTCGCCAATGCCCTGTGGCAGTCGCTCAACGGCACGCTGTACAGCGTCAGCACGCGCTGACGATGCGGCCTCCACAATGCTACCCACCGTTGCGCTGGTCGGACGGCCGAACGTCGGCAAGTCCACGCTGTTCAACCGGCTGACGAAGTCGCGCGCAGCCCTGGTGCACGACCTGCCGGGCCTGACGCGTGATCGCCACTATGGTCGCGCCCGCGCAGGCGACCGCGAGTTCCTGGTCATCGACACCGGCGGCTTCGAGCCGGTGGCCAAAAGCGGCATCGAAGTCGAGATGGCACGCCAGGCCGAATCGGCGATCGCGGAAGCCGACGTCGTCGTGTTCATCGTCGACGGTCGCGAGGGCGTGACCACTCAGGACCAGGCGATTGCCGAGCGGTTGCGCAAGACCGGCCGCAGCGTGCTGCTCGCGGTCAACAAGGCGGAAGGCATGTCGCGCGAACGCGTGACCGCGCAGTTCCACGAACTCGCAATGGGCGAGCCGCTGCCGATTTCCGCCGCGCATGGCGAAAACGTGCGCGAGTTCGTCGAAGTGATCCTTGACGAGCTTCCGCCCGACTCGGGCACGATCGACGAGGACCCCGATGACAACGCCGAGCGTCCCGTCAAGGTCGCGATCGTCGGCCGGCCCAATGTCGGCAAGTCGACGCTGGTCAACACGCTGCTGGGCGAGGAACGCGTGATCGCGTTCGACCAGCCGGGCACCACGCGCGACTCGATCCACCTCGACTTCGAGCGCGACGGCAAGCACTACACGCTGATCGACACCGCGGGCGTGCGCAAGCGCGGCAAGGTAACCGAGACGATCGAGAAGTTCTCGGTGCTGAAGACGCTGCAGGCGATCGAGGATGCGCATGTCGTCATCCTGCTGCTCGACGCGACCGCCGACGTGTCCGAGCAGGACGCGCACATCGCGAGCTATATCCTCGAAGCCGGGCGAGCGCTGGTGGTCGGCGTCAACAAATGGGACGGGGCGAGCAGCGAGCGTCGCGAATCGATCAAGCGTGACATCTCGCGCAAGCTGGCATTCCTGGACTTCGCCGACCAGCATTTCATCAGCGCGCAGGAGGGCAAGGGGATGAAAGCGATGATGGCGGCGGTCGATAACGCCTACAAGGCGGCAATGGCTCGGCTGCCGACGCCGCGCCTGACGCGCGCGTTGATCGATGCCGTCCAGCGCCAGCAGCCCGCACGCATCGGAATGGTACGGCCGAAGATGCGCTATGCCCACCAGGGTGGTCACAATCCGCCGCTGGTGATCATCCACGGCACCTCGTTGAATGCAATTCCGGACGCTTATCGCCGCTATCTGGAACATTTCTTCAGCGCCACGTTCAAACTGCGGGGAACGCCCCTTAGGATACAATTCAAGACAGGCGCTAATCCCTATGCGGACATCGCCGC
>JBDTJK010000066.1:0-3245 GCA_039935875.1 Casimicrobiaceae bacterium | reverse complement strand
CGCGTGTAAGTCGCACGGTGGCCTCGATGTTGACGCCGGACAACATGCCGTCGCGGCCGATGTCGGTGTACACGATCGCCTCGACGCCGTAATCCTCGAACTTGCGCGCGAGGTCGATGACGTCGTGCCCGGTCATCTTCGACCAGCCATCGGTGGCCACCTTGCCGTCGCGCGCGTCGAGTCCGACCATGATGTGGCCGGTGAAAGCGGAACAGGCATCGTGCAGGAAGCCGGGATTCTTGACCGCCGCGGTGCCGATGATCACGTAGGTGATGCCGTCGTCCAGGTAGCGCTCGATCGTGTCGAGGTCGCGGATCCCGCCGCCGAGCTGCACCGGGATTTCCTCGCCGATGACGCTGACGATCTCGCGGATCGACAGCTCGTTCTTCGGCTTGCCGGCCACGGCCCCGTTGAGATCGACCAGGTGCAGCCGCTCGGCGCCCATCTCGAGCCAGTGCTGCGCCATGGCCGCGGGGTCCTCGGAGAACACCGTGGCCGAATGCATGTCGCCTTGCTTGAGGCGCACGCAATGGCCGTCTTTGATGTCGATCGCAGGAATGATCTGCATGATGCGAGGGAAAAGGGTTGCGCGAAAGCGGCAGTGCCTGCCAGGCGCGAAATCAGTTTCCGTTCCAGTTGATGAAATTGGCGAGCAGCGTTAGCCCGGCGCGGTGGCTTTTTTCCGGATGGAACTGGGTTGCGAAGATATTATCCTTCGCAATCGCGCAAGTAAACGGCAACGGGTAGGACGTTTCACCCGCGATAATGCCCGAATCCGCCGGCAGTGGAAAATAACTGTGCGCGAAATAGAACCGGCTGCCGTCGGCGATGCCACGCCACAGCGGATGCGCGAGGCGCTGCCGGACGCGATTCCACCCCATGTGTGGCACCTTGCAGCGCTCGCCGGCAGTGGCCGGAGCCTCGACGGCGAAGCGGATGACGTTGCCCCGCAGCACCGACAGGCACTCGGTGGGGCCTTCGGCACTGGTGTCGAACAGCATCTGCAGGCCGAGGCAGATGCCCAGGAACGGGCGGGTCGCCGCCACTTCCATAACCACCTCGCGCAGGCCGCTGGCATCGATCATGCGAATGCAGTCGGGCATCGCGCTCTGCCCGGGCAGCACGACGCGATCCGCTTCGCGAATGACTCGCGGGTCGCTGCTGACGACGACATCGGCGTCGGGCGCCACATGCTGCAGCGCCTTCGCAACCGAACGCAGGTTGCCCATTCCGTAGTCGATGACGGCGATAGACATGTGCGGCGGGCGAATGGGCGTAGGCTGGTGGTACCCGCGGCTGCGGGACGCGCCGGCGCCCCGCGCTAGAGCGTCCCCTTGGTGGATGGAATGCCTTGCGCGCGCGGGTCTCGCGCCACGGCCGTGCGCAATGCGCGGGCGAACGCCTTGAACACCGTCTCGCACTGGTGATGCGCATTCTCGCCGCGCAGGTTGTCGATGTGCAGCGTGCACTGCGCGTGGTTGACGAAACCCTGGAAGAACTCGTGCGCAAGGTCGACATCGAACGTGCCGATCATTGCGCGCGTGAACGGCACGTGGAATTCGAGGCCGGGACGGCCCGACAAGTCGATGACCGCGCGCGACAGCGCCTCGTCCAGCGGCACGTAGGCGTGGCCGTAGCGGTTGATGCCCGACTTGTCGCCGAGCGCCTTGGAAACAGCCTGGCCGATGGTGATGCCGATATCCTCCACCGTGTGGTGCGCGTCGATATGCAGGTCGCCCCTGGCGTGCACCGCGAGGTCGATCACGCCGTGGCGCGCGATCTGCTCCAGCATGTGGTCGAGGAACGGCACGCCGCTCGCGAGATCGTGGCGGCCGTCCCCGTCGAGTCCCACGCTGACGGTGATCTGCGTCTCGCGCGTGTTGCGCTCGGCGGTCGCGCTGCGCACGGAAGGATTGCCTGCGGCGGTTTGGTTCATGGTTGGGCGCCAATCGCGCGCAGCAGCGCGTCGTTTTCGGTGGGAGTGCCGATCGTGATGCGCAGGCAGTTCGCCAGCGACGGATGCGCACCGTGCATGTTCTTGACCAGGATACCCGCGAGGCGCAACTGCTCGAACTTCGCGGTCGAGTCGGCCACGCGCAGCAGCACGAAGTTGGTACGCGTCGGCCACAGCCTGGCGCCGGGCATCGACGCCAGCGCCGCCGCCATTCGATCGCGCTCGTCGCAGATCGCGCGCGCCTGCTCGGCGAGCAACGTCTCCTCGGCAAGCAGCAGCGGCACCACGGCCTGCGTCAGGCAATTCACGTTGTACGGCGGACGGACCTTGTCCAGCTCGCGCATCCACGCCGGATCGCCGACGGCATAGCCGAGCCGCAGTCCCGCCATGCCGATCTTGGAGATCGTGCGCATCACGATCACATTGCCGAATTCGCGCGCACGCAGGATGAACGAGCGGTTGGCGAACGCGTAATACGCCTCGTCGATCACCACCAGACCGGGCGCTGCGCGCACGATGGCTTCGATCGCCGCGACGTCGAACAGGTTGCCGGTCGGATTGTTGGGAAACGCGAGCCACACCAGCGCCGGCCGTTCGCGCGCGATCGCCGCCAGCATTGCGTCGACGTCCAGCGCGAAATCCTCGCCGAGCGGCACGCCCACGTAGCGGACATTGGCGAGCCTCGCGCTCAGCGCATACATCACGAACGACGGCTCGGGCGCAACGATCGTCGCGCCTTCGCGGGCGACCAGCGCCGTCAGCATCGAGATCAGCTCGTCGGAACCGTTGCCGAGCACGATGTCGACGCCGTCACCCAACGCGAATGCATCGCGCAGCGCGTGCTTCACGTCTTCGGCCGTGGCATCCGGATAGCGGTTGAGCGCCGCGTTGGCCACCGCCGCTGCCACCCGCGCGCGCACCTCTGCCGGCATCGCGTACGGATTCTCCATCGCGTCGAGCTTGATCAGGCCGCCCGAGTGCGCAACGGCGTAGGCGTGCATCCCGCGGATGTCGTCGCGCACGGTGGCGCGCACGCACGCGGCCATTTCCGCGACGCGCGGATCGTCAGCCGCCTGCGCGAGCAGCACGCTCATCGGCGCGTCCGCGCTTCCGCCGACAGCGCATGCGCCGTCAGCCCTTCGCCGCGCGCAAGGATTGCCGCGACGCCACCCAGCGTGCGCGCGCCAGCCGCGGACATTCGAATCACGCTGGAGCGCTTCTGGAAATCGTAGACGCCGAGCGGCGACGAAAAGCGCGCGGTGCGGCCGGTGGGCAGCACGTGGTTGGGACC
>JBDTJK010000065.1:0-5897 GCA_039935875.1 Casimicrobiaceae bacterium | reverse complement strand
TGCGCGCCGGAATTCGCACGCGAAGTCTTCGGTCGCACCGAAGTGGGCGTCCTGCCCAGGCTTGTGCATAGCCGGTTCGGCCTGCACGTGGTCGAAGTGCTGGAGCGCCAGGGAGGTAGTCAGCAGCCGTTCGAGGCTGTGCGCGGCGCGGTCGAGACCGCACTGCACCAACAGGCCTATGTAGCGGCATTACGTCAATTCATGAAGGTGCTGGCGGGAGAGGCTGTCCTCGAGGGCGTGGACCTCGATGCGGCCGATACACCGCTCGTTCAGTAGATTCTTTCACCCAGGTTGCCTGACCATGCATGACTCTCATTTCCAGCTTCTGCTGCACGCCGCCAGGTCGCAGCCGGACCCGCAACGCCTGCTCTTCGTATTTGCCGCAGCAGTGCTCCCCAGCGACGCGAGCGCAGCGCAGCGATTGCAATTCGACGAAGGAGACGGAGGCGAACTCACGCCTGTCATGTGCGTCGACAAGGATCCCCACACGCTGACGACGTTCGAGGCATTGAATGCAGAGTCGCTACACACGGGCAACGCGTGGCAGGTGTTGTTCGTTGCCGGGCTGTCGGGGATGAAAATGACGTTGCCGTCCGAGTCGCAGATCGCGCGTGCGCTGGATGAGATGGTTGAATCAGTACGCCAAGGCAGCATCGACCGTTATGCCGCCTATGACGTGCGCGGGGAGCCGCTGAGCTTCACATGAGAGCTAGGTCGGTTTGGCACCCGCCGGGTCGCCCAGTCCCCATTCGAGCAGGTCCTTCACTTGAACGCGAATCTCAGTTCGGCAAGTCACCTCGCTTGCGGACGGCTCGCCGTGGCGGCATCATTGCCGCGCGGGGTAGAGCAGTGGCAGCTCACTAGCCCAACCTGCTAGAGGTCGATGGTTCGATTCCATCCCCCGCAACCGCGCCCGTATTGCAATGTGGTTGTGCCGCGGGTGTAATGTTCATAAGATGTCAACTGCGGAAATGGTTCCGTGTCTCGTGAGACTGGGGGTGCCGGGTTATACAAATCATCGCTCCGATTCCTACACTTGGCGAGTGGGGCATGGTCATGCTGGTGACCATGATCAGCTTGACGGCGCTGGTGCAACTCTGGCGCGCAAAGCGGAAATAGACGAATCGCCAGTCTGGCGGGCCGGTTCCGAAAGGGATCGGCTCGTTTGACGTTGGTGGGGCAATGCCTCGCCACTAACGCGAGGCGAGGCTTCGGCAAGTACCGGCGCAATCACCCTGCTGGGCAGGTCTGCTATACGTCATCCCGTTGCCTAAGTTTCCTGACGCATCGACGTACATTGGAATCTGCCGTAGCGAGTCTCGGCAATCGCACACACCCAATGCCACTGTCACGTGTAATCGCGTTGACCTCGCTTGCGATGCTGGCTTTTGCGGGCAATTCGCTGCTGTGCCGCATCGCGCTGACGCGTTCCGGGATAGACGCCGCGAGCTTCGCTGCGATCAGGCTGATCTCTGGTGCGGTCATGCTTTGGCTGGTCGTGCGATTGCGCCGCAGGTCCGGGATCCGTGGTGGAAATTGGCTGTCCGCACTTGCGTTGTTCGTCTACGCGGCATGCTTTTCCTACGCGTACGCGAGCCTGTCCACAGCAACCGGCGCACTGTTGCTGTTTGGTGCCGTGCAGGCAACCATGATCGGGTATGGCATCCGCGCCGGCGAGCGTCTTCGAATGGTGCAGATTATCGGCCTGCTACTCGCGTTGGCTGGACTGATCGGGCTTCTGCTGCCGGGGATTTCCGCGCCTTCCGTTTCGGGATCGATCTTGATGTTGTCCGCCGGAGCGGCATGGGGTGTCTATTCGTTGCGCGGAAAGGCGGCGAACGATCCGATGCAAGTGACAGCGGGAAACTTCCTGCGCGCGGCGCCCTTTGCGCTGACACTGATTGTCGCGACGCTACGCGGCGTCACCTTGGACGCTACCGGAATCGGCTACGCGGTTGCCTCGGGCGCGCTGGCGTCGGGTCTGGGATACATCATCTGGTACACGGTATTGCCTTCAATCAAGGCCACCAGCGCAGCCACGGTTCAACTCAGCGTTCCGGTCATCGCGGCGGCGGGCGGCATCGTCTTCCTCGGTGAGCCGGTTAGCGTGCGTTTGGCGCTGACTTCCATTGCGATACTCGGAGGAATCGCGTTGGTCACCACGCAAGTTAAACGTGCATCCGCCGAGGGCCGACCGATCCGCCCAGCCGATGAAGGCGATTGAGGCGATTGGAACTTGCCGGCCATCACTTGGCACCCACCTGCACGGCAGCGCGCACCACGTGGCCGATGGTCAGGCCTTGCACGAGTATCGAGAAGACCACCACGCAGTAAGTGAGGCTTAGCACAGTGTCGCGCTCGGCGCCCGCAGGCAGCAAAAGAGCCAGGGCCACCGAGATGCCGCCGCGCAGACCACCCCAGGTCAGCACGCGCCAGGCGCGCGCAGGGAGTTTCAGCCAACGACGGAAGGCTTGCACCGGCAAACCTACGGACAGGAATCGCGCGAGCAGCGTGATGGCGATTGCCACCGCGCCCGCCACGAGCACCCGAGGCGCGAATTCCACCAGCAGCACTTCCATGCCGACCAGCACGAACAGGACTGCGTTGAGTATTTCGTCGACGAGTTCCCAGAACATGTCGACATAACGACGCGTGGTGTCGGACATCGCGTGCGCCCGCCCCTGGTTGCCGACGATCAGCCCCGTGACCACCATGGCCAATGGACCGGATACGTGCAGGTGATTGGCGAGCGCATAACCGCCGGTCACTGCGGCCAGCGTCAACAGCACCTCCACCTGGTACTGATCGACGCTCTTGAGCAGCCGGTAGGTGACATAGCCCAGCACGAGCCCAAAGGTGATCCCGCCTCCGCCTTCCCGCAGGAGGAGCATCAGGCCAGAGGCCGGGGTCGGCACTGTACCGCTGACCAGCATCCCCAGCAAAAGCGAGAAGATCACGACGCCGACGCCGTCGTTGAACAGCGACTCACCTGCGATCAGCAGTTCCAGGTCCTTCGGAGCGCCAGCCAGTTTGAGGATACCCATCACCGCGATGGGATCCGTGGGCGAAATCAACGCGCCGAACAGCAGGCAATACAGCAGGTCGAGCGGCATCCCCAGCCACGCAAGCGCAAACCACAGGCCGAATCCCACCATCAACGTCGAGATCAACGTGCCAGCCAGCGCCAGTGCGGCGACCGACCAGCGATGGGATTTGAGCTCGCTCAGTTCCACGTGCAATGCGCCGGCGAATAGCAAAAGCGACAACATGCCCTGCATCAGCACATCCGAAAAATGGATGGATTGGACGAGCGACTCCTCGTAGTCGCGCAGCGAATGGGTCCAGTTGATGGCATCGAATGCCACGATGGTCAGCGAAAGTCCCAGCGCGATGACCATGACGCCAATGGTCGTCGGCAGGTGCACGAAACGGTGGTTGAGATACGCCAGCAGCGCAGTGATGACCAGGCAGATGGCAATGATGTCGAGCATGGCGTCGGAGCTGAACCCGGGTAGCGCAGCAGCCGTTCGCGACACGATCGCGACACTGCTGTGTGAGGAGTCTAGCGCTGCGTGATCAAGGAACGACCTGGCTCGTGCGGTTGGCGCGTTCGAGGCGATCCTGGGCCTCGCCAATATATGCCGACAACATGGTCCCGGTTTCCTCGATCGTCACACGCAAATCCGCAGTAGCATGCTCGAGATCGCCTTTTGCCGCCGCTTGGGACTGCGCGAACTCGGTCTCCAGCTTGGTGATTCGTGCATCGAGAAATGTTCGCAGTTCGGTAAAGCGCGACGTTTCGGCCTCGTCCGCCAGTCTGCGCTGGGACGACAGTTCGCGCCCCGACCGACGTGCCTCGAGCAGTACGGTCGATTGCAGGTAGGCAACATAGGCAATGAACAGTGCTGCCAGTATTCCGCTGGCAACCAGCATGATCACCCCCAGCGGCGCCTGCACGGTGGCAAATACGAGCGAGAGTGTGGTTGGCGCTATGAAGGCCGTCCAGTTAAGTATCGTGAAAAGCGCAAACAACACGAGGACGGCAAGCAGCAGTACGTTGCGCAGTGACATTTCGGTGTCCCGGACGGTCGACGGTGGTGCCTCCAGCTTACGCTTCATTCGACGATCGAGGAGCGCCATGGAAATAGACGTTTGCTGCACATTCCGCCTTCGAGCCGGGTGTCGCGCGCCCAAGCCGGTGCGTCGTTGACATGGCCTAAACTGCGAATCAACTTCTCCTTCCCCCGGGACCTGGCATGCTGAACACGCTCAAATCCTCCTTGATCGCCATCCGGTCGAGCCTGTGGTTTGTGCCGACGCTGATGGTTGGCGGTGCCGTGGCGCTGGCCCTCACGCTGGTCCAAATAGACAAGCACTACGCATTCAACTGGGCAACGCCGTATCCGCTGCTGTTCGGTGCGGGGGCGGAAGGGTCGCGCCAGATGTTGTCAACCATCGCATCGTCGATGATCACCATCGCGGTCTTGACGTTTTCGCTGACCATTGCCGCGCTTGTCACCGCGTCGGCCCAATACACATCGCGCATTCTCCGCAACTTCATGCGCGATCGACGCAACCAGGTCGTGCTTGGATCATTCGTCGGCATCTTCACCTACTGTCTCGTGGTCTTGCGAACGATACGCAGCGGTGACGAAGGGGCGTTCGTTCCCTCGCTGGCCGTGTTCGCCGGCTTGCTGTTGGCGTTGCTGGGCATTGGTGTACTGGTGTTTTTCATCCATCACATTGCCACTTCGATTCAGGCGTCCACCATCATCGCGTCGATTACGGGCGAGACGCTGGCGGCCATCGACAAGCGGTTTCCAAAGAACGCCAAGGATCGCGGGAACGCTGGCGAGGACGTCATGCCGGTGATGAGCGCAATGGGCGTCGCGGTTTCGCATCGGCAGGTCGTGCGGTCCAACACGCGCGGTTATGTGCAGAACATCGACATATCCGGCATCGTGAAGCTTGCCGTCAAGTACGGTGCGATCGTTCAGGTGGATGTCCCCCCGGGCGGTTTCGTGGCACGTCACGTACGACTATTGACGATCACAACCGAGTGCGAGCTGGACGACGAGACGCTGAAGGCATTGCGCGACGGAATCTCGATTCGCTCCTTTCGCACGATCGATCAGGAGTTCGGGTTTGGTATCCGGCAACTCGTCGACATTGCGCTCAAGGCGCTTTCGCCGGGTATCAACGACACCACCACCGCTGTCATGTGCGTCGATCACCTTGCAGCGATCGTAATGCAAATTGCAAACCGGCCCATGCCCGTTTGCCATCGATCGGAGGATGGCGTCCTCAGGCTGGCGCTGCCAGGTTGGTCGTTTGACGAGATTGTGGAAACCGCCTTCGACCAGATCAGGAACAATGCGTCGGGCAACGTCGCGATCATCGAACATCTACTGGGAGCGATTTCCGCTTCGGCGGAGGCTACCAATGACGATCACCGCTGGGATACGTTGGAACTTCACCTGGGGATGGTGGCGGCGATGGCGGCCAAGACGGTCGTTACTGAACATGATCGCGAGCGGATTCGCGTGCGGTTCGATGACGCGCTGGATTGGTGTGGCCAGCGTCGCCCGCCGCGTTCGGCTGCTGCGCCCGCAGTGGCATCGAGTGGCACGCAGCCGGCTCAATCCAGCTAGTGGAACACCGCGATTGAGCGTCGATCGCCACGGATCATTCGACGATGCGTCGTCCCTGTCGCCGAATGCATGCGATGGGACCACGTAGAATCGGTGTGAAATGTTCCACCTCGCGTCCTTTGCACGTTACCTGCGCACGGCGTTCGCGCCGCGCCCATGGCTGCGCCGCGCCGTGCATCTCGCTGCCGCATTGCTGGTGGGCGTGACCTGCACGCTGTTCGCGGGATTCGCCAATGCAACCAACGT
>JBDTJK010000064.1:0-3947 GCA_039935875.1 Casimicrobiaceae bacterium | reverse complement strand
TCGGTGACGAGCGCGTCGAGCTTGTGCACGCCGATGCCGTGCTCGCCGGTGCAGGTGCCGCCCATCGCAATCGCTCGCTCGCTGACGCGCTGCGCGATGGCCTCTGCCTTCGGCCGTTGCTGCGGGTCCTTGGGATCGTAGAGCAGCACGAGGTGAAAGTTGCCGTCGCCGACATGCCCGACGATCGGCGCCAGCATGTCTTCGCGTTCGACGTCAGCGCGCGTTTGCAACAGGCAATCGGCGAGGCGCGAAATGGGAACGCACGCGTCGGTGGCGAATGCCTGGTACCCGGGCTTCAGCGCGAGGACGGCGTAGTACGCGTTGTGCCGCGCCTTCCACAACTTGCTGCGCTCCTCGGGGGCGCTGGCCCAGCGGAACGCGCTGCCGGCATGGTCGGCGGCGATCTGCTGCATCAGGTCGGCCTGCTCGCGAGCGGAGGCTTCGGTACCGTGGAACTCGAAGAACAGTGTCGGCTTGGCCTCGAATCCCTCGAGCTTCGAATAGCGGATGCACGCGTCCATCTGCACGTCGTCGAGCAGCTCGATGCGCGCCACCGGAATGCTCATCTGCATCGCCGTGATCACCGTGTGCGTCGCGGCGGCGAGGTCAGGAAACTGGCATACCGCGGCCAGGATCGCCTCCGGCAATCCATATAGGCGTAGCTGAATTTCGGTGATGACACCCAGCGTTCCCTCGCTGCCGACATACAGGCGCGTCAGGTCGTAGCCGGCGCTCGACTTGCGCGCGCGGCCGCCCGTGTGCACGAGCGCGCCCTCGGCGGTCACGACTGTGAGGCCCATCACGTTTTCGCGCATCGTGCCGTAGCGCACCGCGTTGGTGCCCGAGGCGCGCGTCGCCGACATCCCGCCGATGGTCGCGTTCGCGCCCGGATCGATCGGGAAGAACAATCCGGTGCCCTTGAGCTCGGCATTCAGCTGCTCCCGGGTGACGCCCGCCTGCACGCGGCAGTCCAGGTCGTCGACGTTGACTTCAAGCACGCGATTCATCTGCGAGAAATCGATGCACACGCCACCACGCAGCGCCGCCACATGCCCTTCGAGCGACGTGCCGACGCCGAATGCGACCACTGGTACCCGCGCCGCATTGCACAAGCGCACGATGCCTGCCACTTCGTCGTTGCTGTGCGGGAACACGACAACATCCGGCAGCGCCGGGTCGGACAGCCCTTCGCCGTGACTGTGCTGCTCGCGCACCGCGTGCGTGGTCGTTGCGCGCGCTCCGTATTGCGCCGACAGCGCGTCGACGACACCTGCTATTTCCTGCGTGCGGGCTGTTGCGGCCGCGATCGATGAATTCACGAATGCTCGCTTCTAGAAACGTGGGATGTCGGGATGTCGAACTTCGGCATGATGCACGTGCTGGCGCCCCATTTCGCCGCAGCGCGCGAGGGTTGGCACGGCCTTGCCGGGATTGAGCAGGCCTAGGGGATCGAAAGCGGCCTTGATCGCATGAAAGCAGGTCAGTTCGGCCGGGCTGAATTGCACGCACATCGCCGCGAGCTTTTCGACACCCACGCCGTGCTCGCCAGTGATGGTGCCGCCGACCTCGATGCACAGCGCGAGGATGCGGTCGCCGAACTCGATCGCCAGATCCGACTGCCCCGGAAGGTTGGCGTCGAACAGGATCAGCGGATGCAGGTTGCCGTCGCCGGCATGGAACACGTTGGCGCACACGAGGCCGAATTCCTTCGACCACTGCTCGATGCGGCGCAGCACATCGGGCAGCGCGCGGCGCGGAATGGTGCCGTCGATGCAGTAGTAATCGGGCGAGATGCGGCCGACCGCCGGAAACGCGGCCTTGCGTCCCGACCAGAACAGCAGGCGTTGCGCCTCGTCCTTCGACACGCGGATCTCGGTGGCGCCCGCTTCGGTCAGCACGCGCTTGATCTCTTCCATCTCGGCGGCGACCTCTTGCGCGACACCGTCGGATTCGACCAACAGCACCGCCGCGGCATCCAGCGGATAGCTCGCGTGCACGAAGTCTTCGACTGCGCGCGTCGCCGGCTGGTCCATCATTTCGAGACCCGCGGGGATGATTCCGGCACCGATGATCGCGCCGACCGCGGCGCCTGCCTTCTCGATATCGTCGAACGCCGCGAGTGCGACTTGCGCGAGTTGTGGCTTCGGTGTCAGCTTGACGGTGATCTCGGTGGTCACCGCCAGCAATCCCTCGCTACCCGTGACCAGCGCCAGCAGGTCGTAGCCCGCGCTGTCGAGCGCATCGCCGCCGAATTCGACCGGCTCGCCGGTGATGAGCACCGCGCGCACTCGCCGCAGGTTGTGCACGGTGAGGCCGTATTTGAGGCAATGCACGCCGCCGGCGTTTTCGGCGACGTTGCCGCCGATGGAGCAGGCGATCTGCGACGACGGGTCGGGCGCGTAATACAGGCCGTACGGTGCGGCGGCCTCGGAGATCGCGAGGTTGCGCACGCCCGGCTGCACGATGGCGGTGCGCGCCAGCGCATCGATCGACAGAATGCGCTTGAACTTGGCGAGGGACAGCACCACGCCGTTGGCGTTGGGCAGCGCGCCGCCGGATAGGCTGGTACCCGCGCCGCGCGCGACGACCGGCACCCGCGCTGCGTGGCACAGCGTGAGGATCGCGACGACCTGCGCCTCGGTGTCCGGCAGCGCAACCGCGGCAGGCTGCTCGCGATACAGCGTCAGTCCGTCGCATTCGTACGGCCGCGTGTCCTCGGCGGCGGTCAGCAACGCCGAAGGCGCGAGCACTGCCGCGAGCTTTGCGTGCACGGACGCTTCGAGCATGGCCTTGGAAGGTGCCGGGGAAGTGTCTCCATTATTCCACATCGGGACGCGACGCCCGTGGACAGTCAGTCGGGCCGCCGCTGCGCGTCGTACAATATCGCCCTGCGACAAAGCGGAATCGGGACAGTGAATCTCGACGATATCTATACCAAGACCGCGGGCGGGATGGAGGAGCTGCGCACGCGGCACATGAACCTGCCGCTGCAACTGCGTAGCGTGCTGATCATGATCGACGGCCAGCACACGGTGGCGCAGACCCTCGGCCGGGCCCGCGCGCTGGCCGTGGGTCCCGACGTGTTCGAGCAGCTCGAGAAGCTCGCGTTGATCGAGCGCCGTTTCGGCGCGCGCTCGGAGGCCGAGGAAGGCGTCGCCGTCACGCGCAGCGAGGACGACGTGCAGCGCTTCCTGACGCTGCAGACGACGATGAACGGCGCCATAAGCCAGCACCTGGGCATTCGCGGCTACGGTTTGATGCTGCGGCTGCAGCGCGCCGGCAACCTGCGTGACCTGCACGAGATGCTGCCCGATCTCGCGCAGGCACTGGTCAAGCGGATCGGCATCAACGCGGCGTCGCCCATCGTTGATGGCATCGAGCAGGCACTCGAGCTGAAGCACTGATGGCGGGTGCGCTCGCGCTGGATGGCATCAAGGTCGTCGAACTCGGTGCGCTGATCGCAGGACCATTCTGCACCAAGATCCTCGGCGAGTTCGGCGCCGACGTGGTCAAGATCGAGCCTCCGGGACAAGGCGATCCGTTGCGCAAATGGCGCCACCTGCGCGACGGCACGTCGGTATGGTGGCACGTGCAGTCGCGCAACAAGCGCTCGGTTTGCCTCGACCTTCGCACGTCTGACGGACAGGCGATCGTGCGCGACCTGATCGCGCGCGCCGACATCGTCGTCGAGAACTTCCGTCCCGGCACGCTCGAAGCGTGGGGACTGGGCTACGAGGCGTTGCGCGCCAGCAACCCGGGACTGGTGATGGTGCGCATTTCGGGTTATGGCCAGACCGGCCCGTACAGCACGCGCCCGGGCTTCGGCGTCATCGGCGAAGCGATGGGCGGCTTGCGCTACGTGACCGGCACGCCGGACCGCCCGCCGTCGCGCACCGGGATTTCGATCGGCGACACGCTGTCGGCGCTGTACGGCGTGATCGGTGCAA
>JBDTJK010000063.1:0-2923 GCA_039935875.1 Casimicrobiaceae bacterium | reverse complement strand
GCACAGTGTGCGCATCCCGCCTGCATGGATGCGATCGCCCCGGCCGCGGTGGTCGCGGCCATCGACGCCGTGCTGCGCTGATGTTCGAGCGCCTGCTGCCCACGTTCGCGCCGCGCCTTCCGCCGTTTTTGGCGGTGATGTGCGCAGCGTACCTCGCGATGCTGCCGACCAACAACCTGGTGTGGCCGCGGTCGCTCGCATTCGCGCTGATGAGCGCCGCGGCACTGCTGACGATGGTCACCCATCCGCGCGACACGCGCGCGCGCTTCGCCGGTGGCGGTGGCGTGTTGCTGGCGATCCTGCTGTGGTGGCTGTGGAGCACCGCCTCGCTGCACTGGACCGTCGAGCCACGCTTCTCGGTGCGCGAATGGGAGACCGAGCTGCAATATGGCGCGTTCGTGTTCATCGCGTTCTTCATCGGCATCCGCGATGCGCACGACTTTCGGGCGATGGTGGTGACGCTGCTCTCGTCGTTCACGCTGCTCGCGCTGCTGCTGATCGTCACCACGCTTGCCACCGGCGAGTTCGACCCGGAGAAGTGGCATCACGATGTCGGGGTGTGGTCGACGCACCTCGTCGAAGTGGCGCCGCTGCTGTTGTTCGTGCTGGCGGGATTCGACGGCACGCGCGCCTCGCGACGACGCGTGCTGGTGTTCGCGGCGCTGCTGGTGCTGCTGCTGCTCAATGCGCGGCTGACCGAAAACCGCATCGTGTGGCTGGCGTTCGGCGCCAGCTTCGGCGTCGCGGCGATAGCCGCCGCACTGCGCTGGCGCACGATCTTCAAGACGCTGCCGTGGCGTTTCCTGGCGCCGCTGGCGGCATTGTTCCTGCTGCTCGGATTCGCGTTCGCTGACGTCGCCCAGCAGAAAGCCGAGATGTACTATCCCGCCAATCGCAGCATTTCGTCGTCGCTCGAGAACGATCCGCGGATCGCGCTGTGGAAGGTCGCGGTGGAAAAGATCCGCGAGGCGCCGTGGCTCGGTTACGGCTTCGGTCGTGGCATCCTGCGCCAGGTGCTCCCGGCCGAGCTGCATGACCGTGCCATGACCCATCCGCACAACACCTTCGTCGGCCAGTGGCTGGAAACCGGGATTGTCGGACTGCTGCTTTTCCTGTCGATGCTGGGGGCGCTCGCGTTGCGCTATGTAGCGATGATCCGCGAGCGCGACGGCAGCCTGGTGATGGCCGGCATCGTCGGCCTCTCGCTGATCGCAGGATTCGTCACCAAGAACCTCACCGACGATTTCTTCTACCGCAGCAATGCCAAGCTGTTCTGGGCGCTCAACGCGATCCTGCTCGCCTGCGCGATCGCACGCCAGCGTGCCGCGCGCGCGGCGCCAGCTGAATTACCATAGCGCCTTGGCATCCCGCGTTGCACGTCGCATTGCGCTCCGGCAAATCCATGCAATTCATCGGCGACTTCATGATCGACGCGCAGATATGCGACCGCCTCGTCGAACTCCATCGCGCATGCGATCGCCTGGGGCTCGTCAAGCGCGGCGGGCTCGGCCGTGCCGCGGCAACGGTCGTCGATCTCGACAAGAAGGATTCGTACGACCTCGCCGTTTCGGCAATCCCCGACGAACTGCATGACCGCTACGGCGTGCCGGCGTATTACCAGGCGTTGCAGGGCTGCGTCGAGCAGTACCTGCAGCAGCATCCGATCCTGTCCAAGGTCGGCGTGTTCAAGGTCACGGAGTCGCCGGCGATCCAGCACTACCGGCCCGGCGGCGGCTTCAAGCTCGAGCATTTCGAACGCACCGGCCTCGCGACGACCACGCGCATGCTCGTCTGGATGACGTTCCTCAACGACCTGGACCAGGGCGCCGGCGGCACGCGCTTCGTCTACCAGGATGCGGCGTTCGATGCGAGGAGGGGCCGCACGCTGATCTGGCCCACGGACTTCACGCACACGCATGCCGGCGTGGTCTCCGCAACGCAGCACAAGTACATCATCACCGGATGGTTCAACTACGTCGCGTAGCGGGTACGCGCGGGCCGTGCGTGCCTCAGCCGTGGTTGGCCAGACGGATCGGCGTCGGCGACTCCCGTTGCGCCGCATCGCCGGCGCCCCCGGCAATGGGCTGCACCGGCGCACCCGCGGGGGGCGCATATTCGGGAATCCACGTCGCCAGGCGTGCGCGCACTTCGGCGTCGCCGGCTGGGCGATCGCGCTCGACCCACGCGACCATCTGCCCGATCGCCTCCACATTGGCATCGCGCGCCTGTGCGATGCGCAGCCGCGGATGCGGCGTCGGCAGCGTCGACTCTTCCTCGGCCAGCACTTCCTCGAACAGTTTCTCGCCCGGGCGCAGCCCGGTGAACACGATCGGCACCTTGGCAGGATCGGCGCCGGACAGCCGCAGCATGTCGCGCGCCAGGTCGACGATGCGCACCGGATCACCCATGTCCAGCACCAGGATTTCGCCATCCCTGCCCATCAGCCCGGCCTGCAGCAGCAGCTGCGTGGCCTCGGAGATCGACATGAAATAGCGGGTGATTTCCGGATGCGTGACGGTGACCGGTCCGCCGCGCGCGATCTGCTCGCGAAAGCGCGGAATCACGCTGCCCGCGCTGCCGAACACATTGCCGAAGCGAACGATGACGAACGCGGTCGGGTGGCCCTGCAATCCCTGGCAGGCGATTTCCGCAAGCCGCTTGGAGGCGCCCATCACCGATGACGGATTGACCGCCTTGTCGGTGGATACCAGCACGAATTTCTCGACCTGTGCCGCCACTGCGGCGCGCGCCATCACCCAGGTGCCATAGCTGTTGTTGCATACCGCCTGGAACGCGTTGTCGTCCTCCATCAGCGGCACGTGCTTGTAGGCCGCCGCGTGCATGATCACGTGCGGGCGCTCGCGTGCGATCACCTGCTCGACGCGCGATTTGTGCTTGACGTCACCCACGATGCTCGCGACCG
>JBDTJK010000062.1:0-15488 GCA_039935875.1 Casimicrobiaceae bacterium | reverse complement strand
TTGAACGCTCGACCTCTCCCTTACCAAGGGAGTGCTCTGCCACTGAGCTACATGGGCCGTAAAACTTCGCTTCCGCCGCCGCGTTTCCTGCCGCCCCGCTCGCGCCGTTCGCGTGTCTCAAGGCCCCGGGGTCGAACCGCAACCGACGAGGCACAAACTGCCCCACTGACGAAGCTGCCGCCGCAACGCCCGGACATGGCTGGGCATGCGGACCGCAGTTCCATTTCGACAATGTTCCGCGAAGGCGGACCGCTGTCGAAATGGAGCGGGTGAAGGGAATCGAACCCTCGTCGTAAGCTTGGAAGGCTTCTGCTCTACCATTGAGCTACACCCGCATCGGCGTTGTGGAAATCAGTGGACAGCGAGCAGTGCCTTCCAACTTGCGGTGGCGGCGCGTGCGACGCCGGCTGATGTTGCTGGTCGATGATTCCCGCGATTTTGCCCGCGGATCTTCCCCAAATCCTCTTGACTACACGGTGCAGCCCCAAGCGTTCAGTTGCCGTTTCGCGTGCTTCACTCTCCACCGTTCGTGACGCCACCTGCGCGGGCAGACGGACCTTTCCGCCACTGCCGTTCCTGTCCTCGTGTTTCCTTGCCTCTGAACGGTGGAGGGGGAAGGATTCGAACCTTCGAAGGCAGAGCCGGCAGATTTACAGTCTGCTCCCTTTGACCGCTCGGGAACCCCTCCGTGAAACGTGCGATTGTAGCAGCGATGGCGAATCATCGTCAAACCGGCATGAATCGTGCGGTTTGGCGGCAGTTTGAGGCAATAAATTAATACATTTCAATTACTTATCGGGCTGAACCTGACGTTTGACCGCACGCAAACACGCCGGCGGAGCACAATCTCGCGCTGACCCTCGTTGCTGCCAGGAGACACCATGCGTTGCTGCCATACCGATTTCGCGATGACTGACGGCAGCGACCGCGGCTTCACGCTGGGCATGCCGACGTTCACGTTCGGTCGCGGCGTGCTGGCCGAGGCCGGCGAACAGGCGCGCGAACTCGAGTTGCGGCGCGTCGCGCTGTTCACCGACGCAAAGCTCGTGCACGGACCGCACGTTGCCAAGGTGCGGGCGTCGCTGAAGGGAGCCGGCATCGATGTCGTCGTGTATGACGAGGTGTCCATCGAACCCACCGATGCTTCGCTGCAACACGCCTCGCGCTTCGCTGCGGAAGCCCATGTGGACGGCTACGTGTCGGTCGGCGGCGGGTCGGTGATCGACACCTGCAAGGCCGCGAATCTGTATGCGTCGCAGCCAGCCTCGTTCATGACGTATGTGAACGCTCCCATCGGCGAGGGTCAGCGAGTTCCTGGCGCGCTCAAGCCGCACATTGCATGTCCGACGACGTCGGGCACCGGATCGGAGACCACGGGCATCGCGATCTTCACGCTGGCGGCGCTGAATGCCAAGACCGGCATCATTTCAAGGCGACTGACGCCGACGATCGCGCTGGTCGACCCCGACGTCACGGCGTCACTGCCGCCGATGGCGATCGCGTCGACCGGCTTCGACTGCATGAGCCATTCGCTGGAAGCGATGACCGCGCGTGCGTTCGTGCGCCGCCAGAATCCGGCCCGGGGCGTGCAGCGCCCGGTGTCGCAAGGCGCCAATCCCTTTTCGGACCTGCTTGCGACGCAGGCGCTGAGACTCACCGGCGAATTCCTGGTGCGTGCGGTCGGCGACCCCGCGGACGACGAGGCGCGCAGCGAGATGATGTATGCGGCGATGCTGTCGGGCATCGCGTTCAATGCCTCGGGATGCCATTTGCCGCATGGATTGTCGTATTCGGTGTCAGGCCTCGCGCGCGACTGGCACGTGGCAGGCTACCCGCCGGAAAAATCGCTGGTGCCGCACGGCATGTCGGTGGTGCTCAACAATCCATCGGTGTGGCGCCACACCGCGCACGCGTCACCCGCACGCCACCTCGCCTGCGCGCAGTGCCTCGGCGCCGACGTCACCGGCGCGGCGCTGGATGATGCGGGCGAGGTACTCGCCGGCCGCGTGATCGGCATGATGAAAGCGACCGGCATGCCCAACGGCCTTGCGGCGCTGGGATTTGGCGAAGCGCAGATCGACGCGCTCGCCACTGGCGCCGAACCGCAATACCGAGTGATCAAGAACGCGCCGATCGACGTCGGCCGCGACGAACTCAAGTCGTTGTTCCGCGCAGCGCTTCGTTACTGGTGACTCCGCTGGCGGGCGAACGCGCGCCTGTTGCGGGTGGCATCAACCGCGAGCTGTCGCTGATCGCGTTCAACTGGCGCGTGCTGGCGATGGCCGCAGACCCCCGCGTGCCATTGCTCGAGCGGCTGCGCTACCTGTGCATCGTGGGCAGCAACCTCGACGAATTCTTCGAAATACGCGTCGCGGGCCTGCGCCAGCAACTGCACTTGGGGACTGCGCACGGCAGCACGCCGCTCGCCGGCGTGCGCGCGATCTACCAGCAGGTGACCATCGAGGCGCGGCGCCTGATGCACGAGCAGTACCGGATCCTCAACAGCGAGATCCTGCCATCGCTCGCCCAAAAGGGCATCCGCCTGCACAACCGCGCCGACCGCACGCCGGCGATGCGCGAATGGACACGCGACTATTTCCAGCGCCACGTGCGTCCGCTGCTGACGCCGATCGGCCTTGACCCTTCACATCCGTTGCCGCAAATCGTCAACAAGAGTCTCAACTTCATCGTCGAACTGTCGGGCCGCGACGCATTCGGCCGCGCGACTTCCATCGCGCTGGTGAAGGCGCCGCGCGTATTGCCGCGCGTGATCAAGCTGCCGCATGAAGCGGCCGCCGCCGACAACCAGTTCATGCTGCTGTCGTCGGTGATGCATGCGCACCTTGGCGACATGTTTGTCGCGCGCGAGGTCGTCGCCATCTCGCAGTTCCGCCTGACTCGCGATGCTGATCTCGCGCTCGACGAAGAGGGCGTCAGCAACCTGCGCGAGGCATTGCAGGGAGAAATGCCGCTGCGCCAGTTCGGCTTGCCGCTGCGCCTCGAGGTCGCCGCGAACTGCCCGCCGGAACTGGCGTCGTTCCTTCTCGCGCAATTCGCGCTCGGCGAGGAAGCCCTGTACCTTGCGGCCGGGCCGGTGAACATCGTGCGGCTGGCGGCGATGATCGACGAGATCGACGACGATTCGTTGAAGTTTCCGGCGTTCGTGCCCGCGCGTGCGGCGCGATTGCCGGCTTCCACCGACATCCTCGCCGCCATCCGCGAGCACGACATCCTGCTGCACCATCCCTATCAGTCGTTCGACCCGGTGGTCGAGTTCATGCGCCGCGCCGCCGACGACGCCGATGTCGTCGCGATCAAGCAGACCGTGTACCGCACCGGCGTGAATTCCGCGCTGATGGAAGCCCTGGTGATTGCCGCACTACGCGGCAAGGAAGTCACCGTCGTCGTCGAGCTGATGGCACGCTTCGACGAGGAGACCAACATCAACTGGGCCGAGCAGCTGGAGAAAGCCGGTGCACAGGTCGTCTACGGAACGTTCGGCCTGAAGACGCACGCCAAGCTGGCGCTGATCCTGCGCCGCGAAAAGGACCGGCACGGCGAAGAGGAACTCGTACCCTACGCGCACCTCGGCACGGGAAACTACCACCCACGCACCACCCGCCTCTATTCGGACTTCGGGTTGCTGACCGCAAATCGTGAAATCTGCGCGGACATCAACGAGATTTTTGCGCACATCACGAGCCTCGCACGCGCCGCGCCGCTATCGAAGCTGCTGCTGGCCCCGTTCACCATGCATGCGCGCGTGCTGCAGATGATCCGGCGCGAGGCCGCGCACGCGCGCGATGGCCGTCCCGCGGCGATCCGCGCCAAGATGAATGCACTGCTCGACGGCGAGGTCATCGACGCGCTGCAGCAGGCTTCGCAAGCCGGCGTCCAGGTCGATCTCGTGATTCGCGGCGCGTGCGCGTTGCGGCCGGGCGTCGCAGGCGTTTCGCAGAACATTCGCGTGCGCTCTATCCTGGGGCGATTCCTCGAGCATCATCGCGTTTGGCATTTCGCCAATGACGGCGCCGATGACGTCTGGCTTGCTTCCGCCGACTGGATGGGCCGCAATTTCTTCCGCCGCATCGAAGTCGCGTTCCCGGTCGAGGACGCCGCCCTCAAGCGGCGCGTGATCGAGGAAGGCATCGACGTCTACCTGCGCGATAATTGCAACGCATGGACACTCGATTCGGAAGGTGGCTGGACCAAGCTCGCACCCAATGGCGAGACGGCGTTCTGCGCGCAGCAGTTCCTGCTGGCGGCGCTGGCGGCACAGGCCGAGGATCCGCACGCTGCGCACTGAGCGCGAAATCCGGCGCGACCTCGGCATGGACCTGATCCTGTGGCGGCACTGCGACGCCGAGCCGGGTGACGACGACCTGGCTCGGCCACTGACTGCGAAAGGCATCCGCCAGGCGCACAAGATGGCGCAGTGGCTGCTGCCTCGACTGCCCGAGGACTGCAGGATCGCCGTCTCGCCCGCCGTGCGCGCCCAGCAGACTGCGTCCGCGCTCGGCCGTGCGTTCGAAACCTCCGCCGCGATTGCACCCGGCGCGGATGCACAGGCACTGGCCGTTCTCGCCGGTTGGCCGGACGCCGGGGGCACCGTGTTGCTGGTGGGCCACCAACCGACATTGGGAGAGCTCGCGGCGCGCCTGGTCGCGCGCTCGAACCATGGATTCCATCTGCGCAAGGGCATGGCCTGGTGGCTTGGCCAACGCGACGGCGCAATCCACGCGGTGGTCAAAGCCGTGATGTCGGCCGATCTGGCGTGAAATGGGTGCCCGCGTCCGCGGCTGAGCTACGCCGCGGATTTTCGCCGCAAATCCAGCGACACCACCGGCGTCTTTATCGCGTCCGACCGCGATGCACGCTCATCGGACACGCGCAGCTGCCACCGCACGCGCGCAAATGTCCTGCGCAAGTCGGTGTTGGTGCTGTTCACGTAGCGAAACGAGGGATCAAGTATCGATTTCATCGTCGGGCTCCATGACGGCTGCGGCATGGGAGCCGTTGCGCGTCGATCGACCAGGATTGGTACCGGCAACGTTAATCCACACCGGTGCAGCCGGCACTAGGCGTGCGTCGCGTCCTGGCGTCGGACGGACACGGAGTCGCGCAAGCATCGCCCGCCGCAGCGGGCGCTCTCCTACACAGGAATCAGACGTTGCTGAATGGTCGCGGCCCTGGAGGAGCGCAGACAATCGATTGGCACTGGGTTTCGCCGCGGCCAAGAACGGGGCGTGCAACATAGGAAAGAACGCACATGCGCATAATCCTGCTCGTCATCGTCATTCTGCTTTTGCTGGGTGCATTGCCGACGTGGCCGTACAGCGCTGGATGGGGTTACTACCCGAGCGGCGGGTTGGGTTTGGTCCTGCTGATCATCATCGTGCTGGCTTTACTCGGCGTCCTATGACAGTGTGGGCGCGGCCGCTGCGCATGCGTTGCGGCGGGTGCGCCCACATGCTGGATGACCGGACGCCCTGATGCGGATACCCGCCCGCGGTGGTATCCGGGGTTGCACGGCATTGCGCACTCAAGGCTGGCGCGAGCCGCGACGCGTTCCGCGCTTGTTCTCGCTACGCGGTGACTTGTTGCAACTCGCCGCGTCGGCGCGAGTCAAGGTTTCCACGCACTCGACGCCTTCGTCCACGCGCGCAACGTGTCTGCAAGGGGCAAGTCGGCCGACCCGCGTCGCTGGCACGATGGTGGCGCGGAATGTGGCGGCAGTCTGCATGTTCGGCGGCGGGGAAAAGCAGTCGCCAGTATCAGAGGGCGGCATCGCTGCCGCGAGCAACCAAACACGCTGTTTGGCGTAGGCGTCGCGCCGCCAGCGCGTCAGCGCAACGGCATCACGCGTGCGACGTGGCGAAGACCTTGGCGCGCTTCGCGCGCGTGTCTGCGGGTAGCCCGCGCCACGCGTAACCGAGTGCGGTCCATTGCGCCCGCTCGCGCGCGAGCAGATGGGACGTCAGCGGGTGCGCCGCAAGCCAGCGCGGCGCAATGCTCCACTGTATGCCGGCACGCACCTGCAGCCGCAGCTGCGGGGACTCGATCGGCGTCCGCGCGTGGTGCAGCAGGATCGCAACGCGCAGCGCGAGCACCTGGGCGCGCCCATCCGCATCCGCGAGCAGCGCCGCGCACTTGGCCAGTCCGCCGCGACAGGCGAGCACCAGCGCGGCCAGCGCATGCTGCTCGCGCGCGGAGAATCCAGGCAGGTCCGCATTGTCGAGAATGTACGCGCTGTGACGATGAAAACGATGATGCGACACCGTGTAGCCGACTTCGTGCAGCGCACCCGCCCATTCGATGCGTTGCAGCGACTCGGGAGCCGGGCGCGGCACGGACATCGCGTACAGGCCCCGCGCGGTGGCGGCAACCCTCTGCGCGTGCGCCCCGTCGACGTGATAGCGCGCAGCCACCTGCTCGACCGTCGTCACCCGCACATCGCGCGCATCGCGCCGGCCGAGCATGTCGATCATCACGCCCAGGCGCAGTGCCCCGCCAACCGGGTTGATGCGCTCGACGCCAAGGCCGTGCATCGCAGCGAACATGATCGCGAGACCCGCTGCCAGCACGGGCGCGCGCTCGGGCTTCAGACTCGCAATGCGCAGCCGCTCGACGTGCCCCGCGCGCACCATCCGCGCGCGCAGGCCAAGCAATCCCTGCTGCGTGATGCCGCCCGACGACAGTCCACCCTGCTCGAGGATCGCCGCCAGCGCCAGCGCGGTCCCCGACGACGCATACGCTTCGCTCCAGCGCTTGCGGTCGAAGTCGCGCGCGATCGCCTCGACTTCGGTCGCCGCGTGGGTAACGGCTGCCTCGAATGCGCGCGCGCCGAGCCGCCCGTCGGGGAAGAACCGTTGCGAATACGATACGCAGCCCATTGCCAGTGACTCGAGCGCGCTGGCTTGCAGACCGTGGCCGATGATGAATTCGGTCGAGCCGCCGCCGATGTCGATCACCAGGCGGCGCGCGTCCGACGCGGGCAACACGTGCGCCACGCCCAGATAGATGAGTCGCGCCTCCTCGTGACCGGAGATCACGTCGATGCGAAAGCCGAGCGTCTTCTCGGCGCGCGCCAGGAATGCCTGCGCATTGGCCGCGATGCGGAACGTGTTGGTGGCCACCGCACGCACCGCGGAGGGGTGCAACCCGCGCAGCCGCTCGCTGAATCGCGCAAGGCATGCCAGTGCGGCGCGCTCGAACACGGCGCGGATGTTGCCGGCGGCGTCCATCGATGCACCCATGCGCAGCGTCTCGCGCCAGGTGTCGAGGCGAAACACCTGTCCACCTTCGACGCGGCCGAGTTCGAGACGAAAGCTGTTCGACCCCATGTCGATGACGGCAAGAGTGGGATGCGCGGTGGACGAAAGGTCTGCGGCGGCAGTCATCGGATGGGCGCGCCACGACGACGGCGGCGCGCGACCATTGTAGGTCAGCGGCGAGTCACCGCCGTGACAACTGCGCGGCGGCAAGCAGACGAAGGGCGCGCGAAGCGAGGAGACGCGGCGCGATGATTGCGCGCCGCGCCCGGGTCAGCGCGGAGCCGCGGTCGGCTTGTACTTGGCGAGGTGCCGCGTCGGCAACGCCAGCGCATCGCGACGGAACGGATCGCCGAGCTCGCGCGTAACCATCATCTCGAGCACCGTCGTGCGCCCGTCGCGCTGTGCTTCTGCGGCGCTGCGCAATGCCGAGCCGACATCCGCAAGCTTGTCGATCCGATGCCCATCCGCGCCCATCGCCTTGGCCACTGCCGCCCATGATGGCTGGTTGTCGAGATTCACGCCGAGGAAGCGATTGGCATAGAAATCGACGTGGTTCTTCTTTTCCGCGCCCCATTGCCCGTTGTTGAACACGATCGCTGTCACCGGGATCTTCTCGCGCACGCAGGTCTGCAGCTCGCCGAAGCTCATGCCCCACGCGCCGTCGCCGACATACGCGATGGCGGCGCGGTCGGGTGCCGCGACCTTGGCGCCGATGATGGTTGGAAAGGCGTAACCGCAATTGCCGAAGCTCATCGCGGCGAACATCGAACGCGGGCGCTCGAACCGCAGGTACGAATTGGATACCGAGCAGATGTTGCCGATGTCCGTCGACACCATCGCATTGGCGGGCATCGCCTTCTCGAGTTCGCGCAGCATCTGCCGCGGATGCATCGCGCTGGTTCCGGCGCTGACTTCGAGCGACCACGGATCCTTCTCATGGGTCCACCCGGAAAGCTCCGCTTCCCAGGCCGACTTTTCCGCATTGATGCGCGCACCGCGTTCGCCGCGATTCGCTTCGCAGGCCAGCGTCTTGCCGGCCAGCCGCGCGGTCAGCGCCGCGGCGGCAGCCTTGGCGTCGCCGCACAGGCCCACGGCGATCGGCTTGACCAGTCCCAGCATGCGCGCGTCGGCGTCGACCTGGATGATCTTCGCCGTCGCCGGCCAATAGTCGATTCCGTACTGCGGCAGCGTGCCGAACGGTCCGAGCCGCGTTCCCAGCGCAAGCACGACGTCGGCCTGCGCGATCAGTTTCATCGCGGCTTTCGATCCCTGGTAGCCGAGTGGTCCGCACCACAGCGGATGCTGCGAAGGGAATGAATCGTTGTGCAGGTACGAATTGCACACCGGCGCGCCGAGGCGCTCGGCCAGCGCGATTGCTTCCTTCACGCCGTCTGCCATCACCACGCCGCCACCGCACAGGATCACCGGGAACCTGGCGGTGGACAACAGCGCAACCGCCGCCGCGAGGCTCACCTCGCCGCCGGTGCCGCGCTCGATGTGGATCGGCCGCGGAATCTCGCATTCGATGTCGCCGTAGAAATAATCGCGTGGAATGTTGAGTTGCGTCGGGCCCATGTCGAGCAACGCACGGTCGAACGCGCGGCCGGTCATCTCCGCCATGCGCGCCTTGTTGTTCACATGCGCCTGGAACTTGGTGATTCGCGAAAAGATGGGCAGCTGGTCGGTTTCCTGGAAGCCGCCGAGGCCGAGCGACATCGAGCCCGTCTCCGGGGTGATGACGACCACCGGGGAATGTGCCCAGAATGCGGCGGCCGTCGATGTGACGAAATTGGTGATTCCCGGGCCGTTCTGCCCGATGCACACGCCCTGGCGTCCCGACACGCGCGCATAGCCGTCGGCCATGTGCCCGCCGCCCTGCTCGTGTGCCACCGAGATGAAACGGATTCCCGCCAGCGGAAACAGGTCGAGCGCATCCATATACGCCGATCCGACGATGCCGAACACTTCCTTGACGCCGTGCGCGACGAGCGTCTCGACGAAAGCCTCGGACGGTGTCATTTTTTGGCGGCCGATCACCGCCTGCGGAAGTTCGCTGGGTTTGTTCATTTGCCTGTCTCCTCGCTGGTTGCGCGCGCGGGGCCCTCGGGGCGGCGCAGGTCGGCGCCCGTGATCGGGCACCCGATGCGCCGGAGTGTTCCACAAGGCACCCGTCTCGGCAAGGTACCGGTTCAGAAAATGGGTTGGCATATTTCATTTTTTGCTATAACGTCGCGTTTTCTTGCACAGGACGTCTCCCACGTGTCCATCAAGATCGATCGCGATCCGCCGCTGCTGCGCGCCTTTGCACTGCTCGAACACGTCGCGCGGGCGCGTGGCGCGGTTTCCTTGCAGGAGATGACCGAGGCGGCAGCACTGCCCAAGCCGACCGTCTACCGGATGCTCAATGTGCTGGAGCAGGCGGGATTGATCGCACGCGAGCCCGACGCGCGTCGCGTGGTGGCCGGCCCGCGGCTCGGGCGGCTGGCGCTCGACGTGCTGATGAACGAGCTGGTGCGCGCGCCGCGCCACGCAATCCTGCAGCGTCTTGCCGGCGAAGTCGGCGAGACGGTCAACATGACGATGCTCGACAAAAGCGAAATCGTGTATCTCGACCGCGTCGAAAGCGCGTGGCCGCTGCGCATGGAATTGCAGCCAGGGTCGCGGGTGCCGCTGCATTGCACGGCTAGCGGCAAGCTGCTGCTGGCGCTGCTGCCGGCGGTGCGCCGAAGGCGCGTGATCGCCGCGCTTCCGCTCGCGCGCCACACCGATAAAACGATCACCGACCGCCGCCAGCTGGAGACCGAACTCGCGGCGATCCGCCGCGCGGGTCTTGCAACCGACGACGAGGAATACCTGACAGGTGTCGTGTGTGTCGCGGTGCCGGTGGTGACCGATGGTGGCCAGGTGGTCGCGTGCGTGGCGGTGCACGCGCCAGTGGCGCGGATGACGCTTGCGAGTGCACTGGCGCTGGCACCCGCGCTGAGGCGAGCCGCGGGCGCGCTGGGGGCATCGTTCACCGAAGGCACGCCTGCGGTGTCGCGGGGCGCCGCGAAGCCGGCGGCGCGCCGCGCAGCGCGTCCCCGTTTGCGCTAGCCGGCGGCGTCGGCGAGGATCATGTCGCTCGCCTTCTCCGCGATCATCACCACGGGTGCATTGGTGTTGCCCGAGGTCAGTGTCGGCATGATCGAACAGTCGACGACGCGCAAGCCGGTCACGCCATGCACGCGCAGGCGCGCATCGACCACCGCGCGTGCGTCTTCGTGCGGGCCCATGCTGCAGGTGCCCGACGGGTGGAATATCGTCGCTCCGTAGTCGCGGCAGAACTCCAGCAACGCATGCTCGTCGCCCGAATCGACGGCGGGTCCGGGCCGCAGTTCCTCGGCGATGTAAGGCCGCATCGGCGCGCTGTCCGCAAGCTTGCGCGCATAGCGCACCGCGGCAATCGCGCAACGCTGGTCTTCCGCGGTCGTCAGGTAATTGGGCTGCATCGCAGGCGCGGCGAATGGGTCGGCCGACTGGATGCGCACGTGCCCGCGCGACGTCGGTCGCAGCTGGCACACGCTGAACGTGAAACCTGGAAACGGATGCGGCGCGGCGCCGGCGAGATCCGCGGACAGCGTGCCGAAATGAAACTGCACGTCGGGTGTGCGCGACTCGGGCATGACGCGTGTGAACAATCCACCCTGGTTGATGCCGATCGCCAATGGCCCGGACTTGTGCAACAGCCATTGCAGCCCGATCTTCAGCGTCCGCCACTTCGAGTTGAGGTCGTCGTTGGTGGTGATCGGCCGCGTGCAGCGATACAACAGGCGCAGTTGCAGGTGATCCTGCAGGTTTTCGCCAACGCCGGGCAACGCATGCACGACGTCGATGCCGAAACCGCGCAGCAGCGCCGGCTCGCCGACGCCGGACAATTGCAGCAGCTGCGGACTCTGCAGCGAACCCGCTGCCAGCAGCACTTCACGCGCTGCGCGCGCCACCTTCAGCTCGCCGTGCTGGCGGTATTCGACACCCGCTGCACGCTGTCCCTCGAACAGCACGCGCGTGACTTGCGCATCAGTCTCCACGTGCAGGTTCGCGCGCGCGCGCGCCGGCTTCAGGTAGCCGACCGCCGTGCTGCAGCGCCAGCCACCGCGGGTGAACAGCTGGTAGTAGCCAACGCCTTCCTGCACGCCACCGTTGAAATCGTCGGTGCGCGGGACCCCTAGCGTGTTGGCACCGGCGATGATCGCCTCGATCAGCTCGTGCCGCGCACCGATGTCGGTGCACGCAAGCGGACCATCCGCGCCATGCATCGCGCTCGCACCGCGCGAGTTGGACTCGCTGCGGATGAAATACGGCAGCACGTCGCTCCATCCCCAGCCGGGATTGCCCCTCTCGGCCCAGCGATCGTAATCCTGCGGCTGGCCACGGACGTCGATCAGCCCGTTGATCGACGACGATCCGCCAAGGCCGCGGCCGCGCGGCCAGTAGATCTTGCGGCCATTCATCGACGCCTCGGGCTCGGTATAGAAGCCCCAGTTGTAGCGCGGATGGAACATCGTCTTGGCGTAACCGATGGGAATGTGGATCCACAGGTAGTTGTCGCGCGGTCCGGCTTCCAGCACCAGGACCCGATGGGCGCCGCTGGCGCTCAGGCGGTTGGCCAGCACGCACCCGGCGGTGCCGCCGCCGACGATCAGATAGTCGTGAGTGGTCATCGGGGCGCTGGCGAGGCCCCGGCGGCGGGATCCGCGGCGCCGGTCGGACTTGCGAGTGGACTTATCATTTTATGGAACTTTGGTGGGGCAAAATCGCAACCAAGTATTGCCAATGCGCGTGCGACTGTCTACATTGCGACGAGCGGGCCCGCGATTGCGCGTTGGTCGCCACGACCATCGAAGCCGCGCTGCGCAAGCGCGCGACGCCACCCGCGTCGCGCGTAACATGCAACACTTCGGCCGGCGCGCGCAGCGCGCACCGGCAATTGTATCGATCAGGCAGGAGCAACCTCATGGGACACAACGATTCCGTTCTGCAGGCGGCGACACACGCCGTGACCGGCTCACGGGCCGAATACTGGATGCCGTTCACGGCCAACCGCGACTTCAAGGCCGATCCGAAGATGGTCGTGCGCGCGGAGGGCATGTACTACTGGAACGATCACGGCGACAAGATCATCGACGCGTCGTCGGGCTTGTTCTGCGTCAACGCAGGCCACGCGCGCAAGGAGATCGCCGAAGCGGTCTACAAGCAACTCTCCGAGCTCGACTTCGTGCCGCCGTTCATGCGCGGCCACGCGAAAAGCTTTGCGCTGGCCGAGCGCGTGGCGCAGCTGACGCCCGGCAACCTGAAGCGCGTGTTCTTCGTCAACTCGGGGTCGGAGGCGATCGACACCGCGATGAAGATCGCCCTCGCCTACCACCAGGCCCGTGGACAGTCGGGCCGCACGATGTTCGTATCGCGGGAGCGTGCGTATCACGGTGTCAATTTCGGCGGTGTCGCGCTGTCCGGCATCGTCAACAACCGGCGCAAGTTCGCACCGGGACTGCATGTCGCGCACATGCGCCATACGCATCTCAAGGAAAACTACTTCACGCGTGGCCAAGGTGAACACGGCGCGGACCTGGCCGACGATCTCGAACGCTTCGCCAACCTCTACGGCGCTGAAAACATCGCCGCCTGCTTCGTCGAGCCCATTGCAGGCTCGGCGGGCTGCCTGGTGCCACCGAAGGGCTACCTCGAGCGCCTGCGCGGCATCTGCGACAAGCACGGCATCCTGCTGGTGTTCGACGAGGTGATCACCGGTTTTGGACGCACGGGACAGCCGTTCGCCGCCCAGAGCTTCGGCGTGACGCCCGACATGATGACGATGGCGAAGGGGATCACCAATGCCGCGCAGCCGATGGGTGCAGTCGCAGTGGCCACGCCGATCCATGATGCGGTGATGAACGCCGCGCAGGAAGGCGCGATCGAACTGTTCCACGGCTACACATATTCCGGACATCCGGCCGCATGCGCTGCGGGCCTCGCCACGCTCGACATCTACGAGCGCGAAGACCTGTTCGCACGCGGCCGCGCGCTGTCACCTTATTTCCTCGACGCGATGTGGTCGTTACGCGATATTCCGGTGGTCACCGACATCCGCGGGTATGGCATGTTCGCCACGATCGACCTCGCCGCGGACGGCGCACCAGGCAGGCGCGGGCATGCTCTGCAAAAGAAACTGTTCGACAACGGCTTGCACTTGAAACCGACCGGGGACAGCGCGCTGGTCGCGCCGCCACTGATCGCCGAAAAGGCGCATATCGATAGCATCGCGGATATCTTGCGCAATACGCTACGCACGCTCTAGCAGCACCCGCCACACCAACCAACGGGCAAAGGGAATGTCACGATGAAAACCATGAAATGGCTGCTGATGTCGCTGGTCGCGGGCATCGCGACGCTGACGGCGCTGCCGTCGTATGCGCAGAAGGAAGTGACGATCGCGTACCAGGACATGCTCGATCCGTATCGCGTGGCGCAGGAAACCAAGGCGCTGGAGAAGGCGACCGGCTACAAGATCAACTGGAAGCAGTTCGGCGGCGGCGGCGAGGTGATCAAGGCGCTGGCGTCCGGCTCCGTCCAGGTAGGCGAGGTCGGGTCGGCGGGGATCGCGGCCGCGGTGTCGCGCGGCGAGCCGCTGCAGTTGTTCTGGATCCTCGACAACATCGGTGATGCCGAGGCGCTGGTGGCGAAGAACGGTTCGGGGATCAACAGCGTCGCCGATCTCAAGGGCAAGAAGATCGCCACGCCATTCAACTCGACCAGCCACTTCGACACCATCGTCGCGCTCGAGCATGCGAAGGTGAACCCGGCGGATGTGCAGATCCTCAACATGCGTCCGCCTGAAATCCGGGCCGCGTGGCAGCGCGGCGACATCCAGGCCACGTTCATCTGGGATCCGGTGCTGTCGGAAGTAAAGAAGGATGGCAAGGTCATCACCAGCTCCGGCAAGATCGCCGCCGAGACCGGCAAAGCGACATTCGACGGCTACGTGGTGAACAGCGACTGGGCGAAGACGAATCACGATTTCGTCGTCAAGTTCGTCAAAATCCTCGCTGAATCCGACGACAATTATCGCAAGAACAAGGCGAAGTGGACCGCCACGTCGCCGGAAGTGAAAGCGGTCGCGAAGTGGTCGGGCGCGAAGGCCGAGGATGTCCCGCACGCGATGGCGCTGTACGAGTTCCCGTCGATGCGCGAACAGGCCGACAAATGGCTCGGCGGTGGCAAGAACGGCCTCGCAGCCAAGGCGCTGACAGCGACGGCGGAATTCCAGAAGGAGCAGAAGCAGATCGAGAAGACGCTGCCGGACTACAGCGTCGCCGTCAACGCGAGCTACGTGCAGGACGCGTTGAAGTAAACCGCATCCGGGACCGGCGGCGGCGACGTCCGTCGCGCCACGCGGCACGCTGCCGGCCTGTCGCCGGTTCGCGTGCCGCAGTCTTGTGCATGCCGCGAGTTGCCGCACGTTCGATGCATACTGGCCTACGCCCATGAGCAAGCTCGAGATCCACGATCTTTCGGTGCACTACGCGGGTGGCGCAGGCAACAGCGTGCACGCGCTGTCGAATGTCGACCTGGCAATCGACCCGGGCGACATCGTCGTCGCGCTGGGCGCGTCCGGTTGCGGCAAGACGACGCTGCTGTCGTGCATCGCTGGCTTCATGCAGTACTCGTCGGGCGAGATCCTGCTCGATGGCAAGCCGGTCACCGGTCCCGGCGCCGATCGCGGCGTCGTCTTCCAGAAGCATGCGCTGATGCCATGGCTCGACGTCGTCTCCAACGTGGAGTTCGGCCTGCGGATGCGCGGCGTCGACCGCGCAACGCGACGCGCGGCGGCGCTCGACAAGCTGCGACTCGTCGGTCTCGAGAAGTTCGCCCGATCGCCGATCTACCAGATCTCGGGCGGCATGCAGCAGCGCGTCGGCCTCGCCCGCGCGCTGGCCAGCGACCCGGAGTTGATGCTGATGGACGAGCCATTCGGCGCGCTCGATGCGCTGACGCGCGAACAGTTGCAGGAACTGATGCTCGAACTGTGGTGGAAGACGCGCAAGATGTTTTTCTTCATCACGCACAGCGTCGAGGAGGCGCTGTTCCTTGCCACCGAGCTCATCGTGATGACGCCGTCGCCGGGGCGCATCGCGCACCGCTACAAGCTCGACTTCGGACGGCAGTTCATCGAATGCC
>JBDTJK010000061.1:0-8842 GCA_039935875.1 Casimicrobiaceae bacterium | reverse complement strand
GCCAACCTGCCGGTGGTCAAGGACCTTGTGACCGACATGCGCGGCTTCTTCGACAAGTGGGCGAGCGCGAAGGGACGCTTCCAGGGACAGCGCACGCGGCTTGACGATTTTGCGCGTGTCGATCCTGCGTCGCCGGCGCGCAAGCTGGCCGACGCCGGAATCGAGTGCATCGGCTGCGGCATCTGTCACGCGTCCTGCGACGTCGTCGCCTGGCGTCCCCAATTCCTCGGGCCCGCAGCGCTCAACCGCGCGTGGACGCTGGTCAACGACGAGCGCGATGTCGTGCAGCGCGAGCGGCTTCGTGCGGTGGCCGGCGACGCCGGCTGCCATGCATGTCATACGCAGGGTTCGTGCGTCGAGCGCTGTCCGAAACACCTGGCTCCAGCCGCTGCGATCGCCGGGCTGAAGCGCGTGACCGCACGCGCAGCGGCACGTGGCAAATTGTGAGCATGCAGCTCGACATGCCCACCGACACGCGGCACGCCACCCAGGCTGCGCGTTGGTACCGGCAGCGGATCAGCGCGATGGTGCTGGCGGTATGCGTGCTGGTGCACCTGGTGACAATCGTCTACGCCGTGCGTTCGGGACTGTCGGCCGACGCGCTGCTCGCACGCACTCGCGGCAACCTTGCATTCGCGGCATTCTATGGCGTTTTCGTTGGCGCATGCGCGGTGCACGTGCCGCCGGGGCTGGCGCGCATCGGCGAGGAGTGGCTGGGATTGCCGGCGCGCACGGCGGACATCCTTGCAAACCTGTTCGCGCTGGTCATCGTGATCATGGGCGTGATAGCGATCTACGCGGTGGTGCGCGGATGAAGCAGCGCATTGGCGCGGAGGCTCACAACCATCCGGCGTGGTGGGCATTCCTCATGCATCGCCTGTCGGGGTTGCTGCTGGCGCTGTTCCTGCCGCTGCACTTCTGGGCCCTGTCCACGGCGCTGCGTGGCGCGCCTGGCCTCGATGGCTTCCTGCGTTTCACCGACCGCCCTCTGTTCAGGTTTGCCGAATGGGGACTGGTCGTGCTGCTGGCATTGCACATGGCGGGCGGCGTGCGCGTGCTGCTGATCGAATTCGGGCCGTGGTCGGGATTGCGCAAGAACTGGATCGCCGCGGCGTGCGCGACGAGCCTCGCCGCGGGCCTCGCTTTCGCGCTCGCGCTGCTGCGCTGAACGCGCGGCCGATGACAACCGGAGCAACGATGAACGTGGACCTGGCCGCCGTCGAGGAAACCTGCAAGGAGTTGTACATACGTGCGCTGAAGATGCTCCCGCCGGACATCAAGCAAGGATTCGCGACGCTGGTGTCGCACGAAACCGATGCCACGGCGAAGAGCGTGCTCGGCACGATGATTACCAACATCCAGGTGGCGGAAGCCCGCGACAACCTGCTGTGCCAGGACACCGGCGTGCCGATCTACAACGTCGGGATTGGCCCCGATGTCGCCGTCGACGGACAGGCATTGAAGGCCGCCATTCGCGCCGGATGTGCACGCGCGACGCGCGAGTATCCGCTGCGCTCGTCGGTCGTGCATCCGCTGACACGCAGCAACGAGCATACGTCGTGCGGCATCGAAGTGCCGGTGATCCATATCGACTTCATCGATGCACCGGCGACGTTGCGCATCGCGATGATTCCGAAGGGCAGCGGATCGGAGAACAATTCGTTCCTCAAGATGGCGATTCCCGCCGAGGGGATCGATGCGATCAAGACGTTCGTCGTCGATTGCGTGCTGGCAGCCGGCGGCAAGACCTGCCCGCCAACGATCGTCGGTGTCGGTGTCGGTGGCACCTCCGACCTGTGCGTGGCGCTTGCCAAGCGCGCCGCGACACGCCCGCTGGGCACGCATTGCGCCGACGCCGACGGCGCGCAACTCGAGGCCGACCTGTCGGTTGCGGTCAACCAGCTGGGCGTCGGGCCACAGGGGCTGGGTGGCGATGCGACGGCGTTCGCCGTGCACATCGAGCTCGCCGCGACCCACATCACGATGAACCCGGTCGCGGTCAACATGCAATGTCATTCGGCGCGCCGAGCAAGCGCGACGTTCACGCCGCAGGGGATCGCCTACGGCTACTGAATACTGGACAGAGTCGACATCTTGTTGTCATTCCTGCGAAAGTGGGAACCCAGCGGCGAGGTCGCTGGCGATCGCGGCGACACTGGCTCCCCGCTTTCGCGGGGATGACGGCAATCTGAAGCGGCGATGACGGCAGTCCAAGGTAACCAGGAAGAAATCCGATGGCCCATCACGAACTCGAAATGCCGATCGACGAATCGACGGTTCGCCAGCTGCGCGTCAACGACACGGTGACGCTGCAGCGCACGCTGTACGGCATTCGCGACGCCACGCAGATCCATCTGTTCGATCGCGGCCGCACGACACGCTTCGACCTTTCCGGCCACGCGGTCATCCACACGGCGCCCAATGTCAGGAAGGTCGCGCCCGACGCGGACAATCCGGTCGGTTACGCGCCGGTGTGCATCGGCACCACGACATCCGACCGGATGGAGCGTTTCACGCGTCCGCTGATGCAGCGTTACGGCGTGCGGCTGGTGGTCGGCAAGGGTGGGCTGCGCGAGGATTCGCAGGCGGCGTTTCGCGAACTGGGGGGGGCGTATCTTGCAATCGTCGGCGGTGCGGCGGCGCTGGAGACCACGTGGATCACGCAGATCGAGGACGTCGATCTCGACGATCTCAATCCGGAATCGCTGTGGAAGTTTCGCATTCGCGACTTCGGTCCGCTGCTGGTCGCGATGGACAGCGTCGGCGGCAGCGCCTACGACGCCGTACGCGCGGACGCCGCGGGCCGACGCGCCGGCGTGCTGGCCTCCCTGGGCGTCAAGCGGTGAGCGTCGCGCGGCGCACGCTGCAGACCGACATCCTGATCCTGGGCGCCGGTGGCGCAGGCCTGTTCGCTGCGCTACACGCGCAGCAGGCGGCGCCCGAGTTGTCGATCACGGTTGCCGTCAAAGGGCTGCTCGGCAAGTGCGGCTGCACGCGGATGGTGCAGGGCGGTTACAACGTGGCGCTGGCGGACGGTGACTCGGTCGAACGTCACTTCATGGACACGATCGAAGGCAGCAAGTGGCTCGCCGACCAGGACCTCGCGTGGACGCTCGTCACCAAGGCGATCGAGCGCGTTCGCGAGCTCGAGAATGAGCTCGGCTGTTTCTTCGACCGCAATCCTGACGGCAGCGTGCACCAGAAGGCATTCGCCGGACAGACATTCGACCGCACCGTGCACAAGGGTGATTTGACCGGCATCGAGATCATCAACCGGCTGTCCGAGCAGGTGTGGGCGCGCGACATCGGGCGCCTTGAAGACCATCGCGCGATCGAGTTGGTGCATAGCGCCGACGGCACCGCGCTGTCAGGTGTGCTGATGATCGACATGCCGAGCGGCGACTTCGTGTTCGTACAAGCCAAGGCGGTGCTGCTCGCGACGGGCGGCGGACCGACGATGTACCGCTATCACACGCCGTCGGGCGACAAGACCTGCGACGGCCTGGCGATGGCGTTGCGTGCAGGGCTGCCGCTGCGCGACATGGAGATGGTGCAGTTCCATCCGACCGGCCTGTTGGCCGGCGCGCACACGCGCATGACGGGCACGGTGCTCGAGGAGGGCCTGCGTGGTGCCGGCGGCTACCTGCGCAACGGCGCGCACGAGCGCTTCATGCACGCGTACGATCCGCGCGACGAGCGCGCAACGCGCGATATCGTGTCGCGCGCCGTATATTCGGAGATGCGCGCTGGCCGCACCACGCCCAACGGTGGCGTGTACATCGACATGCGGCATCTCGGCGCCGACAATGTGCGGCGGCAATTCAAGGGCATGGTCGAGCGCTGTGCCGATTGCGGGTTCGATCTTGCGGGCGGTCTGGTCGAGGTCGTGCCCACCGCGCACTACATGATGGGGGGCGTGCAGTTCATGCCCGATTGCACCACCGAGCTGCCCGCGCTGTTCGCCGCCGGCGAGGATACCGGCGGCGTGCATGGCGCGAATCGCCTCGGCGGCAACGGTGTTGCCAACTCGACCGTGTTCGGCGGCATCGCCGGCGAGACTATGGCGGCTTACGTGCGCCGCGAAGGCATGTTGCGCGAGCCCGATGCGGCCGCGATCGCCGCCAGCATCGCGCGCCACGCAGCGCCGTTTGCGCAGCCTGCGGCATCCCTCGAACCGGTGCGCGATGCGCTGTTCGATTGCATGTGGAACGACGTCGGCATCCTGCGCACGGCGGAGGGACTGCGCAGCGCGTTGTCGCGCCTCGATGCACTGCACGCGGACCTCGCCGCGGTGGGTGTCGCCGACGGCGACCGCGGCTTCAACCCGAGCTGGCACGACTGGCTGAATCTATCCAGCCTGATCGACGTCAGCAAGGTGATCGCGACGGCGGCGCTGGCACGCGAGGATTCGCGCGGCGCGCATTATCGCGAGGATTTTGCGGCCACGGGCGACTTGCCGACGTCGACCTATACGGTCGTGCGTCACGACGGTGATGCGTTGCGGCTCTCGCGCGAGGCGGTGCGCTTCACGCGCGTCGCGCCGGGCGAATCGCTGCTGGGCACAATCGAGTGATCCGCCATTACGCAAACACGCTACGCCGTAACAGGTTCAGCGCGCCGACCAGCAGCACCAGCTGGATCGCCTGCAGCACGCGTGCCGGCGGCAGACGGTGATGCAGATGGCTCCCGAGCCATACGCCGCCGATCACGGCGGGTAGCAGCAACGCGCTCAGTGCCAGCAGCCCCGGTTGCGCATAGAAGCCGGCGGCGGTGAACAGCCCGACACGCGACAGCGCCGTCATCAGGATCAGCATCGCCATCGTCGCACGCAGTGCTGCGGTGCCCGGGATTCGTCCAGCCAGGTAGATCGTGTAGATCGGACCGCCGGTGCCGTACAGCGACGTGAAGATGCCACCGGCAATGCCCAGCGGCGCCGCCCAGATGCGCGCTGTCTCGCTGCTGCGCCGCCCGAAGAATATCGATTTTGCGAGATAGCCCAGCACGAACACGCCGAGCAGCGCCAGCAGCGGGCGCTCCGGCGCGTGCGCCAGCAACGTGACGCCGAGCAGCATGCCGACGATCGCATACGGCAGAAGGCGCAGAAGCTCCGGCCATGCGACATGCCGGTGATTGCGGGTCGCCATCAGCGAGCCGCTGACGAGGTCGAGGATCACCATCATCGGCACCGCGAAGCGCAGCGGGAACAGCAGCACGAGGAACGGTGCCGCGGCGATCGACGAACCGAAGCCGGTCAGGCCGAACACCGTATATGCAACCAGGATGATCGCCGCTGCGGTGATGAGCGTGACCGTGGAGAAGGGCAATGCGATGAGGGATGCGTCCACGTGCGTGCTGCGTCAAGTCACCGCAGGCATGACTGCACACGAACGCCACCGGGTTCCCGCATGCGCGCGAACGCCACTGGGCTCCCGCTTGCGCGGGAATGACGAGTTTGGCGCGGATGTCGATAAAGTCCCTGAGAATCTACCGCGCATCGGTGCACGATCGCAGGTGCTCGGCCACGCGCTGTGCGACCAGGCTGCTGACGCGCTGGTTCGACTCGGCGGTCACGCCGGCGATGTGCGGCGTCAGCAGCAGGTTCGGCGCGCCGGCCAACGGCGAACCTGCTGCCAGCGGTTCGGCGTCGAACACGTCCAGCGCAGCGCCCGCAAGCTGCCCTGCCGCGAGCGCCGCCGCGAGCGCGCGCTCGTCGACGATGCCGCCACGCGAGGTATTGATCAGCACCGCATCGCGTTTCATCCGCGCGAGTCGCCCGGCATCGAAGAGGTTGCGCGTCGCCGCGACCAGCGGCACGTGCAGGCTGACGACATCCGCGCTGGCGAGCAGTGCGTCGAGCGCAAGCGCAGTCGCCGCGTGTTGCGTCCACGCCGGATCGGAAGCGGCGACCTGCGGATCATGCGCGACGATGCGCATGCCGAGTGCGCGCGCCAGGCCCGCCGTCAGCCGGCCGATGCCGCCGAAGCCGACGAGGCCGAGACATTTGCCGTTGATCTCGCGGCCTGCCGACAGTCGCACTCGCGGCCAGCCGCCCGCGGCGACGTCCGCACTTGCGCCGTACGTGCCGCGCAACAGCAGCATCGCGGTGGCGATCACGTATTCGGCGACCGCCAGCGCGTTGGCGCCGGTGGCCGGGAACACTTCGATTTCTCGCGTGGCGCATGCCGCGACGTCGATATTGTCGAGGCCCACGCCAAGCCGGCCGACGACGCGCAGGTTCAGCGCGTGCGCCAGCAGCGCCGGATTCACCTGGGTTCGATTGCGCACGATCAGCGCATCGGCATCGACGACGGCCCCCTGCAGCCGCGACGGGTCATCGACGAGCCGCGGGTCGTAGAGGACGTCGAACGATGCACGCAACGACGCCACAGCTGCATCGTCCATGAATTCCGTGATGACGATGCGCTGCATCGTCAGCAGGCCTTTCGCCCGCGCATCAGCTCTGCATTCCCCAGCGACGCACCGTGCGCTGCTCGATCACGCGGAAGATCAGGTTCTCGACGACGAGTCCGATGACGATCACCGTCAGAAGGCCCGCGAACACGTTGGGAATCTCCAGTGCATTCTTGTTTTCGTAGATGTACCAGCCGAGCCCGCCCGAGCCGGAACTGACGCCGAACACCAGTTCTGAAGCGATCAAGGTGCGCCACGCGAAGGCCCAGCCGATCTTGAGGCCGGTGATGATCGACGGAAACGCCGCGGGTACCAGGATTTTCGTCACGTAACCGATTCCGCTGAGACCGCAGTTGCGCCCGACCATGCGCAGCGTGTTCGACACGGCGAGGAAACCGGAATGCGTGTTGAGCGCCACCGCCCACACGACCGAATGCACCAGCACGAACACCAGGCTGCCGTTGCCCAGGCCGAACCAGATCAGCGCGATCGGCAACAGCGCGATCGCCGGCAGCGGATTGAACATCGCGGTCAGCGTTTCCAGGAAGTCGGTGCCCACGCGCGAGAAAATACCGAACGCAGTGAGCACGGCGGCCAATGCGATGCCGGCGCTGTACCCCATCAGCAGCACTTTCAGCGACGCCCACGTCTTGATCAGGATTTCACCCGTGGCGAGCCCGGCGAACAATGCCTTCAGCGTCTGCGTGAACGAGGGCAGCAACAGGTCGTTGGCGAGCAGGCGCGCGCCGATCTCCCAGGCGATCGCGAGCGCGATCAGGATCACTGTCTTGCGCAGCCATGCGAGGTTGTACAGGCGTTCGAACGTGGACAGCGGCTGTTCGACCACGCCGAAGGCAGCGGAGTCGAGCAGCGGCCGGTTGAACTCCGGGCGCGCGATCAGCACCGCGTCGGCATCAACCATGGGGGGCCTCCGTTTCCTCGACGACGTCGCTGAACAGCATCTGGTGAATGCGCGCCTCGAGGTCCTTCGCCGCGAGCGAGTCCTGCTGCGCGCGCGTCACGCTGGCGAGCTCGGCTTTGACCTGGCCCGGGTGCGGCGACAACAGCAGTATCCTGCTGCCGCACTTGACCGCTTCGGCGATCGAGTGGGTGACGAACAGCACGGTGAAGTGCGTGTCATCCCACAACTGCAGCAGCTCGTCCTGCATCTTGCGCCGCGTCAGCGCGTCGAGCGCCGCGTAGGGCTCGTCCATCAGCAGCACTTCCGGCTCCATCGCCATGCCGCGCGCGATGGCCACCCGCTGCTTCATGCCGCCCGACAACAGGTGCGGATGGTGGTCGGCGAACTTGGTCAGGTTGACCTTTTCGATGTAGTGCATCGCCTTTTCCTCGATGGCGCGCGCGCCATCCTTGCGCGCCGCGAGCATCGGGAACATCACGTTTTGCTTGACCGTCTTCCACGGCAGCAGCTGGTCGAATTCCTGGAACACCATCATCCGGTCGGGTCCCGGCCGCGTGATGCGCGCGCCATTCAGGCGGATCTCGCCTTCGGACGGCATCATGTAGCCGCCGACCGCCTTCAGCAGCGTCGATTTACCGCAACCGGACGGCCCCAGCAGCACGTAGCGATCCGATTTGTATACCTGGAAGTCGACGCGGTAGGTCGCGGTGACGAGATGCTCGGCGGTCTTGTACTGCAGCGTCACGCCGCGCACGTCCAGCAGCGGCGCCGGCAACGTGTCGCGGCTGTCGGCTACCGGATGAGCGGATGCAGCCGGCGCGATGGGTGGTGCAGTGGTCACGAGGGCCTCGCGCGCTGGCGACGTGATGGGTTACGCGAGCAGGCGTCAGCTGCCCGCCAGGTCCTGTACGTTAGGGAAGAACATGTCCTTCCACGAGTCGGGCTTGACCTTGATCGAGCCGACTTTCAGCATGAAGTCCACGTATTTCATCACGTTGTTGGGCGTGGTCGTGAACACCATCGTCGGATCGTCCAGCATCTTGACGATGTCGTCGACGCTGCTCTTGTCCTTGGTCATCCGCAGGTAGGTTTCAGCCGCAGCCTTGTGGTCCTTGTTGACGATTGCCTCCGCCTGGTCGAGCGCTGTGACGAATGCAGCATAAACCTTTGGATTCTCGTCGCGAAACTTGCTTGCCGCCCATATGACGTTGAACGTCGCAGGTCCGCCGAGCACGTCATACGAATTCAGCACGCGGTGGATGCCGGGCTTCTGCAATTCGGTGAATTGGAACGGCGGCGAGGTGAAATGCCCGGTGATCTCGCTCGACCCTGACAGCAGCGCGATCTGCGCGTCCGGATGGCTCATCGACACCGTCAGGCGATCGAGCTTGTTCTGCTGGCCCGGGCCGAACGCCTGCTCGGCTGCCATCTGCAGCGTTACCGCCTGGATCGACACCTTGACCGCAGGCAGCGCGATCTTGTCCTTGTCGGTGAAGTCCTTGATCGTCT
>JBDTJK010000060.1:0-5615 GCA_039935875.1 Casimicrobiaceae bacterium | reverse complement strand
AGTCCGCGGGTAGGCGGCATGAGCGTCACGGCAACGTGACGCCTTAGAGGAATGGCAGTCATAGCGCGAGTTCGCACTCGCGCCGTAACAGAACCCGGCTTACCGGCTGACTTCGGATTCATTCGGTGCTTGCGCGAGGTGCATGGCGCCAGCGATGGCTCAACGTGCTGCCAACAGCGCGCGCAACTCGGTCTTCAGGATCTTGCCGGCGTTGTTCTTCGGCAGCGCAGACACGAATACATAGTCCTTCGGGCGCTTGAAGCGCGCGATGCGCTCGATGCATAACGCATCGCACTCGCGGCGCACGCTGTGCGCATCGGCACCGTCGCGCAGCACGATGCAGGCGACCGCTTCCTCGCCCCATTCGGCGTGCACGCGGCCGACCACCGCCACCTCGGCGACCGCAGCATGGTGCTGCAATACTTCCTCCACTTCGCGCGGATAGATGTTGCTGCCGCCGCTGATGATCAGGTCCTTGCTGCGATCCTTCAGCGTCAGGTAGCCATCCGCATCGAGCAGGCCGATGTCGCCGGTATGCAGCCATCCGCCGGCGAGTGCCGCCGCCGTGGCCGCGGGATCGTTCCAGTAGCCGCGCATGACCGTCGGCGCGCGCACGAGCACCTCGCCTGGCTCCCTGTCGCAGCCGGACGCGGCGTCCGCATCGCCGATGCGCAGCGTCACGCCGCGCTGCGCGGTGCCGACCGATGCGAGGCGCGCATCGTCACCACGCGCGATCGCGACGGCGAGCGTGGCGCGATTCATCGCGGCGATCGTCATCGGCGATTCACCCTGGCCATAGATCTGCGCCAGCCGCGGACCCAGCGCCGCGAATGCTTCCTTGCAATCGGCGACATACATCGGGCCACCGCCGAACACCACGCACTTGAGCCTCGCGAGGGCGCCGCCGCCGATCGACGCAGTGCGCACCAGCCGCTTGACCATCGTCGGCGCGGCAAAGAACAGCGCGCGGTCCCATTGCGAAAGCAGCGCCGCGACTTCTGCTGCGTCGAAGCCGCCGGACTCGGGTACGACATTGACTGCGGCGTGCGCGACGTGCGCAACGACATACAGCCCCGAACCGTGCGACAGCGGCGCCGGGTGCAGGATCGCATCACCCACGGCGATGGGCTCCACATCGGCCACGAAACACGCAGTCATCGCGCCCAGGTTCGCGTGGGTGATGACCACGCCTTTCGGACGTCCGGTGGTGCCGCTGGTATAGAACAGCCACGCCGGCGCGTCGCCACCGGCGTCGATGGGCGAGGCCAGCGGTTCGGCGGCGAGCATCGTGCGGTACTCGCGCGTGCCGAATTCGACAACGCGCACGCCGTCCGCGGCGAGCGGCATCGACGCTGCCCACTGCGCGTCGGCGAACACCCAGCGCGCACCGCTGTCGGCGAGGATGAACGCGAGTTCGCGGGGATGAAGCTTTGCATTGACCGGCACGGCGACGAGCCCCGCCCACCAGCACGCATACAGTGTTTCGATGTACTCGGCGCAGTTGCGCGACACGATCGCGACACGATCGCCATCGCGTAATCCAGCGCCGCGCATCGCGTGCGCCAGGCGCGACACGCGCGTGGCGAGCGTCGCGTAGTCGCAGGTAACGACGTCGCCGCGCGCAAGCGCTGCGTGCCGCGGCCATGCGGTCGCCGACCGCTGCAGGTCCATCGCCCGATTGCCGCCGCGCGGGTTCATGCCGCGCGAGTCAATGACGATTGCGGCGCATGTCGCGCAGGATTTCGCGTGCCGCGTTGCGGCCGGGAATGCCGGTCACGCCCCCGCCGGGATGCGCGCCGGCGCCGCACAGGTAGAGCCCCGCGAGCGGCATCCGGTAGTTGGCACTGCCGAGCACCGGCCGCGCCGAGAACAGCTGGTCGAGGCCCAGCGCGCCGTGGAAGATATCGCCGCCGGTGAGCCCGAACGTGCGCTCGAGGTCGAGCGGCGTCATTGCCTTGCGGCCGATCACGCTAGCCTTGAAGTTCGGCGCCACCGCATCGACGGTGTCGATCATCAGGTCGGCGATGTCGTCGCGCGCGTCGTCGAAGCCGCGGCCGGTGACGGCCGGCATCTGCGGATGCACGTGCTGGCAGAACAGGCTCGCGACATGCATTCCCGGCGGCGCGAGCGAATCGTCGACGACCGATGGGATCAGCATTTCGACGATCGGTGCGCGCGACACGCCGAGCGTCCTGGCGTCGAAATAGGCCTGCTCCATGTACGCGAGCGATGGTGCGATGACGATGCCGGCTGCATGATGCGGCGCCGCCAGCGTGCCACGCGCGCAATCGAAATCGGGCAATGCCGACAGCGCGACGTTCATCCTGAACGTGCCCGAGCTGCAGCGATACGCGTCGATGCGTTGCGCGAAATCGGCATCGACGTCCGCGGCGCCCACGAGCTGCGTGAACAGGAGCTTCGGATTGACGTTGGCCACCACGCGCCGTGCTCGGATCACTGCGCCGCCGGCGAGCTCGATGCCCGTCGCGCGTCCGGCATCGACAATCACCCGCGCGACCTGCGCGTCGAGGCGGATGTCGACGCCACGCGCGCGGCATGTCTTCGCCATTGCCTGCGTGATGGACCCCATGCCGCCACGCGCATGTCCCCATTGCCCTCGCTTGCCATTGACCTCGCCGAACACGTGGTGCAGCAATACATACGCCGAGCCTGGCGTGTACGGACTCTGGAAATTGCCGACCACCGCGTCGAAGCCGAACGCCGCCTTGATCGGCGCCGACTCGAACCACCGGTCGAGGATCTCGCCTGCGCTCTTGGTGAACAGGTCGAGCACGTCGCGCTGTCCGGCACGGTCGAGTGCGCGAAAATGCTTCGCCACTCTCCACGCATCGAGCATCGCAGGCATGCCTGCGCCAACGTTGGGCGGCGTCACGTGCAGCAGCTCGCGCAATACATCGGCGACACGATCGAGCATCGCGTAGTAGTCGGGCAGTCGCGCGGCATCGCGCGGCGAATGACGCGCAACCTCAGCCTGCGTCGCCGGCAGTCCGCCGCCGACGCGCAGCGATTGTGCATCAGGCAACGGCAGGAAGTTGGCGAACGGCCGCTCGATGATGTCGAGGCCGTGTTCGCGCAAATCGAGGTCGCGGATCACTTGCGGGTCCAGCAGGCTTACCGTGTAGCTCGCCGTCGAATTGCGGAATCCGGGATGAAATTCCTCGGTGACTGCGGCACCGCCGACAACACCACGGCGCTCGGCGATGCACACCGATTTACCCGCGGCAGCGAGATACGCTGCGCACACCAGGCCGTTATGGCCTCCACCGATGATGACGGCGTCGTAGCGCCTCGCGTCGCCGCTCACACCGGGGGGCCGTGCTACTCGTCCATGCCGGCTGCGACGGTCGAGAAGCCGCAATCGACGTACGTGACTTCGCCGGTGATCGCGCTTGCAAGTTCGGACAGGTAGAACGCGGCGACATTGCCGACTTCGTCGATCGTCACGTTGCGCCGCAACGGCGCGTTCTTCTCGACGAAATGCAGGATCTTGCCGAAGCCGCCGATGCCGGCGGCGGCCAGCGTCTTGATCGGCCCGGCCGACAGCGCATTGACGCGGATCTGCTCGGGGCCGAGGGCCGACGCGAGATAGCGTACGTTGGCTTCGAGGCTGGCCTTGGCGAGGCCCATCACGTTGTAGTTGGCGAGCGAACGCACGGCGCCAAGGTAGGTCAACGTCAACAGCGAGGCGTTGCGACCCTGCATCAGCGGGCGCGCGCCCTTGGCCAGCGCCGCGAAGCTGTAGCTGGAGACATCGTGCGCCACCGCAAAGGCCGTACGCGACAGGCTCTCGAGGAAATCGCCGGCGAGCGCCTCGCGCGGCGCGAACGCGATCGAATGCACGAGCCCGTCGAGTCCGCCCCATTCCGCCTGGACCAACGCGAACAGCGCATCGATGTCGTCGTCGCGCGTGACATCGCAGCGCCAGGTCGCGCACTCGCCGAAATCCGCAGCCAGCCGCAGCACGCGATCCTTCAGGTCGTCGTTGACGTAGGTGAAGGCGAGCGTCGCGCCTTCGCGCTGGCACGCGCGCGCGATGCCATAGGCGATCGAGCGATTCGACAGCAGTCCCGTGATCAGGATGCGGCGATTGGCGAGAAAGCCCATGGCGACCCGGTTCAGGAAGTGAACGAAAGCGGCGCGCCAAGCACACCGCACAGCACGCGGTTGTTCGGCTGGCCGGGAACCGCGTCGTCGATGCGGCTGCCGTAGTGAAGCACCACGGAATGTCCCTGCAAGCCATCGGGACCCATCGCGTGCACGCCATGGATCTGCACGGTCAGCGTTGCGTCGCCATCCGTGTTGGTGTGAAACTCGGGCATCAGCTCCTGCGCGGTGCGCGTGCTTCCCGGCGGCGTCCATGCCGGACCCGCGGAGAACAGGTTCGGCGAACTGCAATTGGGATTCTGATGCACGGCCACGCGATACTGGCCGGGTGGCAGGTTGGTGGCGAACACGGTGGCGAACACCCCATCGCCGCGATCAACGAAGCGCACGTCGACCAGACCCGCACCGGCGCTCGCGCCGCCAGGCCGCAATACCGCTTGCAGGCCCGCACCGGTCCCGCCCGCGGAAGTCGTGATCGCATTCCACGTGCCGCATCCGGCAAGCGACAGCGTGACCAGCAGCAGCAGCGGACGGCGCATGGTGGTTACATCCCGGACAAAGGAATTGGAATGCGCCAATGATACGTCACGCGCGACATGCCGGGCAGACGCTCACGCGACGTACAATCGGCGCTTCACAGCGTTCGAGAAATGCGCGAGCAACATCATGTCGACCATGACGCCGGAGGAAATCGTCTCCGAACTCGACAAGCACATCGTCGGCCAGCACCGGGCCAAGCGCGCGGTGGCCATCGCGCTGCGCAATCGCTGGCGGCGCCAGCAGGTTCCGGAACCGCTGCGCCAGGAAATCACGCCGAAGAACATCCTGCTGATCGGGCCCACGGGTGTCGGCAAGACCGAACTCGCGCGACGGCTCGCGCGCCTCGCCGATGCGCCTTTCGTCAAGGTCGAGGCGACCAAGTTCACCGAGGTCGGCTACGTGGGGCGCGACGTCGACACGATCATCCGCGACTTGGTCGAAGTGTCGATCAAGCAGACGCGCGAGGCGGAGATGCGCAAGGTGCGCGATCGCGCAGCCGACGCCGCCGAGGAGCGCGTACTCGACGCGCTGTTGCCGCCGACCCGCGAAGTCAATTTCCACGACATGAAGCCGACCGACAACGCGACGCGTCAGAAATTCCGCAAGATGCTGCGCGAGGGCCAGCTCGACGACAAGGAGATCGACGTCGAGACGTCGGTGCTGCCGGCACAGATGGAAATCATGGCACCGCCGGGCATGGAAGACCTGACGTCGCAGTTGCAGGGCATGTTCCAGCAGCTTGGCAACGGGCGCCGCAAGGTGCAGAAGATGAAGATCCCCGACGCGCAGAAGGCGTTGACCGACGAGGAAGCCGGCAAGCTTTTGAACGACGACGAGATCAAGTCCCGGGCGCTGGTCAACGCCGAGCAGAACGGCATCGTGTTCCTCGACGAGATCGACAAGATCGCATCGCGCTCGGAGATGCATGGCGCCGACGTTTCGCGCCAGGG
>JBDTJK010000059.1:0-2638 GCA_039935875.1 Casimicrobiaceae bacterium | reverse complement strand
CGCGCCAGGCCGTTCCGGTGGGAGTGGCCTGTGCGATCGTCGGGGTGATCATCGGCGTGTTGACGCTGACCGGCGCGGCCTCCAATTTTGCCGGATTCGTCGTCGAAGTCGGCGCACACAGCTTGTTTCTGTCGCTGTTGATGACCATGTTCGTCTGCCTGATCCTCGGCATGGGCATTCCGACCATCCCGAACTACATCATCACCAGCGCAATCGCCGCACCCGCGCTGCTGAAACTCGGCGTGCCGCTGATCGTCTCGCACATGTTCGTCTTCTATTTCGGCATCATGGCCGATCTCACGCCACCGGTCGCCCTTGCCGCGTTCGCCGCAGCGTCGATCGCGAAGGCATCGCCGATGCGCATCGGCTGGAAGGCGACGCACATCGCGATCGCGGGCTTCGTGATCCCGTTCATGGCGGTCTACGATCCCGCGCTGATGCTGCAGTCCGGCGCGAGCGGCCAGCTGTCGCTGGCCGCGGTGGTCTACGTGATTTTCAAGGCAATTGTCGCCATCGGCCTCTGGGGCGCGGTTTCGATCGGATTCCTGCGCACCAAAATCAACGTGTTCGAGCGCCTGTTCGCGTTTGTCGCAGCATCGTTCCTGGTCGTCGCCGCGTCGTGGACCGATGATGTCGGCTTCGCGATGTCGGCGCTCTTCATCGCGTGGCATCTGCTGCGAACGCGCCGCGCCGCTCGCCGCGCAGCGGCCTGATCGCCTTGCTGGCCGCATGCCTGATCGTCGCCGGCGCATTGCGCGCGACGCTGCCCACATCGGTCTTCACGCTCGAGTGGTCGCATTCGATCGAGCACACTCGATGGCAGGAAACCTATGCAGTCGTCGATGGCCGGATTGCCGTTACGCGAGCACGCATCGAAGGCATGGGCGCGGGCATGGAAGCGGGAGAACGCGCCACGTTCGACGGCAGCGGCTGGTCGTGGACACCAACGATCGCCCCGCTCGCCGAAGTCGCGTTGACGCTGTCGCCCTACACCGCCGACTATCAGCTCTGCGCGGGGGATCGCTGCCGCTCGCTGTACGCATGGACCGGGGTGACGCCCGGTACGACCGCGGTGGTCGACATACGCGCGTGCAAGCGCGCCGCGCGCCCCTAGCCTGCGGGCAGCAGAACGCGCGAACGTTCGATGCTGGATAGCCGTAACGGCCACGCACCATCGCGACGGTCCAGGAAGTAATTTCGCAGCGTGCGCGAAATCGTGCGAAACGCGAGCGTCTCCCATGGGATCTCGTCCTCGGCAAACAAGCGCACCTCGAGGCTTTCGATACCCGGGCCAAAGTCGAGGTCGCGCAGCCTGGCGCGGAATATCACGAACACCTGGCTGACGTGGAGCAGGCTGATCAGCACATACAGTTCGCCAAGGTCGACGCGTGCATTTGCCTCCTCGAGCGTCTCGCGCATCGCACCGTCCTCGAGCGTCTCATGGTTCTCCATGAAACCCGCAGGCAGCGTCCACAGGCCGTGGCGCGGCTCGATCGCGCGGCGGCACAGCAATACCTTGTCGTCCCACACCGGCAGGCAGCCGACGACGACTTTCGGATTCTGATAATGGATCGAATCGCAGTCGCCGCACACGAAACGCGGCAGCGAATCACCTTCGGGCACGCGCAACGCGAGCTTTGCCGATCCGCAATGGCTGCAGAAATTCATCGCCTCAGGCGAGCCTCAGAAAGTGCTCGCGGTAGTACTTGAGCTCGTCGAGCGATTCGTAGACGTCGGCCAGCGCGGTGTGCTTGGTATCCTTCTCGAAGCCGCGCGCGAGTTGCGGCCGCCAGCGCTTGCACAGCTCCTTCAGCGTCGAGACATCGAGGTTGCGGTAGTGGAAATGCTCCTCCAGCTCGGGCATCCAGCGGGCGAGGAAGCGCCGGTCCTGGCAGATCGAGTTGCCGCACATCGGCGACACTCGCGGTGGCACATGCTCGCGCAGGAACGCGAGCGCGGCGATCTCGACCTGTGCTTCCGACAGTGTCGAAGTCTTGACCTTGTCGATCAGGCCGGAGCGCCCATGCGTGCCCTGGTTCCACGAGTCCATTCCCGCCAGCGTCGGATCATCCTGATGCACGACCCATACCGGCGCTTCGGCCACCGTTTCCAGACCGGCGTCGGTGATCACCAGCGCAACCTCGATGATGCGATCGGAGTCGGGCTTGAGTCCGGTCATTTCGAGGTCGATCCAGATGAGTCGTGTCGCGTCCTGTGGCATGGCGAAAGCGTAGAATGAGGACACGTATTTTCGCACATCCGCGACCAGCGTTCCCGCCATGACCGCTCCGCTGTTCACCATCCTGTTCATTGTCGCGCTCGCCACGATGTTCGTCGTGCAGAGCTGGCTCGGCGGACGCCAGGTCGCCAGCGTGCGGCACCACCGCGACCACGTCCCGCCGGCATTCGCCGAACGCATCGCGCTTGCCGCGCACCAGAAGGCCGCCGACTATACGATCGCTCGCCAGCGCTTCGCGCGCGTGGATCGCGCAGTCGACCTGCTGATGACGCTTGGCTGGACGCTGCTGGGCGGCCTCGCGCTGGCGGCGTCGATCACGGCATCGCTGCCGTCACCGTGGAACGACGTCGCGCTGACGGCGATCGTCGCGCTGGTCGGCGCCGCGATCGGCTTGCCATT
>JBDTJK010000058.1:0-3985 GCA_039935875.1 Casimicrobiaceae bacterium | reverse complement strand
CCAGTTCCCATTCACCAGCCCTTCGATCGGCTTAAAAGTTGCCTTGTAGGCCATTTTGTCGCTTTTTTCGATCCAATATCCCAAATAGAGGTAGCGGAGGCCCAGTTCCCGGCACCGATCGATCTGCCACAGGATGCTGAAGGTGCCGTAGCTCGAACCCCTCTCGTCGGCGTTGTAGAACGTGTAGACGGACGACAACCCGTCTTCCAGCCTGTCCACCAGGCTCACCATCTTGAGTTCCGCGCCTTGCCGGAACTCGAATAAATCAGTTGCCACGTTACTGTGCAGCAAGAAATGCTGGTACTGCTCGCGGCTGTCGTGGTCCATGCCGCCTCCCGGGTGCCGCGAGCGCTGATATCGAAGGTAGAGATCGTAGTGTTCGGTGTTGTAGCCGAGTTCGCGGCGTACAACGGTGAGTGACTTGTGTTCGCGCAGTGTTCGACGCTGCGTACGCGAAGCCACGAATGGCGCTATCGGCACACGCACTGGCACGCATGCCCGACAGTTGTCGCAATAGGGCCGGTACGTAAAAGCACCGCTGCGTCTAAATCCCAAACGCACCAATTCGCTGTAGACGCCGGTATCGATCTGGTGACTGGGGGTGGCAACCTGCGAGCGTGCCATGCGATCCGGCAGGTAACTGCATGGGTACGGTGCGGTTGCATAGAACTGCAGTGCAGCAATTGGCAGGTCGTTCAGCTTGCTCATTTCGTGATATCGCCTCGGCCATCCGCACCCCATCCCGCTGGGGCTTCAGTCGAGTGTATCAATTCGCGCAAGCGTGCTGCAAATACTGTCCGAGGAATGGGGCGCGCGCCCAGCGACGCCAGGTGGCGTGTCTGCTGCTGGCAATCGATCATCGGCACGTTCAGCTCGCGCATGCGCGCAACCAAGTGTGCCAGCGCCACCTTGGAGGCATCAGGCACCCGCGTGAACATCGACTCCCCGAAAAACACTCGTCCGAGTGCGATTCCGTAAAGGCCGCCGACCAGCTCGCCGTCGCGCCACGCCTCGAAACTATGCGCATAGCCGGCGGTGTGCAATGCCGCATACGCATCGCGAATGGAGTTCGTAATCCACGTCCCCTGCTGTCGGTCTCGCGGCTGCGCGCACGCGTCCATCACTTGCTTGAAAGCCGTGTCGATGCGAATCTCGAAAGCGTCCGATTGCACTCGCTTGCGCAGTGAGCGCGAGACCACGAATTCGTCGACGAACAGCACCATCCGCGGATCGGGACTCCACCAGAGCACTGGCTGTCCATCCGAGAACCACGGGAAGATCCCCCGGCTGTACGCATCGACGAGGCGTGCGACCCCCAGATCGCCACCGACGGCCAGCAAACCGTCGGGATCGCGCGCTGCCTGTTCCAACGGAGGAAACGGAGAACCTGCTGCGAGGCGGGCAATCACGTCGAAGTTGCCGCTATTGCGATTCGACCGTGATGATCTGGCGTCGCGCGAGCACATCGAGCAGCGCCGAGGTAAAGTGCGGTACATCCAGTCCATCGATGTGCGACGTGTCGGGGAGCACCATCTCGACGAAGGCCGGCTCGTCGCGAAACTCGATCATCGTCGCGGGCGACACCCGCGCGTAGGCGTCCCAATATTCGGCGCGCGGATAGTTCTTCTCGTCGAGCACCAGGTGTTCGCCCGCCGAGGGCTCGCGAAAGAACACCACCTTCCCTCCGCGTGCCTGGATCATCGCAACCCACGCGGATACCTGGCGAAGATCGCCCAGCCATTTCTGCGGTGGTGCGGGCGGGTAATCGCGGTAGTAGTCGACCAGGTCGAGGATGCGCTGATGTTTTATCGCCGCGACGTTTGTCCGCCGGTAATCGAGGAAACCGACGCGATCCGCGCGCATCACCAGATAGTCATTGAACGGCATGCCCAGGCCGGCCAGCTCGCGGCGCGCGAGCGCCACCCATGCAAACGGCGATCGCATGAACACCAGGTATTGCTGCAGCGGTGACAGCAGGATGCGGTGTATCTTGCGCGCCAGCGTCCAGCGGTGACGATAGTGATCCACCCACGGTTGCTGCATTTCCCAATGTCGCATGTCCAGTCCGCGCGAATCCACGCCGACGATCGCCAGCCCGCGGAACTGCGTATCGCGCGCAAGCCATCGCAGCGCTGCGACCGGATACTCACCATTGATCGCAAGCATCGCAGTCGTTCGGCCGGTCGCCTTTTCCACTTGCGCGGGATCTACTGCAAACTGGATGCGCGATGCGCCGAGCAACGCGATGGGATTGTCCGCGCCAAGCAGTCGATCGGCCTGCAGCGACCACAGATCCTCGTCGTCCTGCACGGTTGGCACGTAACCGCGTTCGCGCAACGAATATTCGAACAGCGATGCCATGCTTAGTACCACCGCCAGCGCGAGCGCCCATCCGATCAGCCAACGTCGCGAGATCATGTCAGAACTGGAAGTAGATGAATGCCGGATTGAGTCCCGGCGAGAACACGACAGCCGCGAGTGCAGCGGCTGCCACCAGTGCCCGCCAACCGATGGGCGCATGATCGAGCCAATCCCATCCGCGTTCGCGCGCCGAGATGATCTGCGCGACGAGCACGCCGGCGCCCACGACAACCACAAACTTCGCGTCGTGCGCGCTCACCAGCGGCGCCGACGCCCCAGCACCGAAGCCGAGCATCGTACGCATCATCGACAACGCCTGCCGGACACTGTGCGCGCGGAACAGCACCGCTTCCAGCGCGAACACCGCGAACGTCGCCAGTGCGAGACCGGCCCTGCCCCACAGCGACCTGACCCGCGTGAAGTCCCATACGTGATCGCGAAACACGCGTTCCAGCACCAGCAGCACGCCGTTGAATCCGCCCCACAGCACAAAGGTCCACGCGGCACCATGCCACAGGCCGCACAGCAGGAACGTGAAAATCAGGTTCACGTGGCCACGAAGGCGCCCGCGCCGATAGTGACCAAGCGGCGTGAACACGTAGTCGCGCAGCCAGCTCGTCAGCGAGATATGCCAGCGGTTCCACAGATCGATCATGCCCACAGCGCCGAAAGGACTCTCGAAATTGGACTGGAAGCGAAATCCGAACAGCAACGCGACGCCGATCGCGCACAACGTATAGCCGGCAAAATCGCAATAGACCTGCAGTGAAAAAGTCGCGGCACCGAGCCACGCATCGGCGACGCCGGCGTGTGCCGATGGCGCAAACACGGCGTCCACTACCGGCGCGAAAACCAGGTCCGCGAGGCAGACCTTCAGCGCGAGGCCAATGCACAGCAGCGTTAGCCCCCGACCCTGCAGCGTCTCCCGGAAGGCCACCGGACGCTGAGTCTGCGGATTGAAATCGTTATAGCGCAGGATGGGCCCGGCGACCAGGTGCGGGAAGAAGGTCACGTAGAGACTGTAGTCGAGCAGGCTGGTGGATGCCTTGCTGCGTCGACGGTAGACATCGATCACGTAGGCGAGGCTTTCGAATGTGTAGAACGAAATGCCCACCGGCAGCAGGATTCCGAGATCGAGCGGCCGGTACGTGATGCCGAACACCTGCGCGAGATCGATCGCCGTATTGGCGAAGAACTGCGCGTATTTGAAGAATCCCAGTGCGGAAAGGTTGACGGCGATGGACGCCAGCAACAGTCCGCGCCGCCAGCGTTTACGTTGCTCGCGCTCGAGCCTGCGTCCCATCAGCCAGTCGAATCCGGTGGTCGCCACCAGCAGCAGCACGAAAAACGGGTTCCAGGCCCCGTAGAATACGTAGCTCAGCGCCAGCAGCAGCAGCTTGCGCACGTGCCACTGCGGCGTCGCCCAGAAGGCGAGCCACGTGCCGAGCAGGAAAACGGCGAAGGTGAGCGAATCGAAGGTCATGAAAAACGCGTCGTGCGCCGCGAATTGTACGGGTTCGCGCGCCATCGGCTATCATCGCCCGCAAGCCCCGGTAGCTCAGTGGATAGAGCAGCCCCCTCCTAAGGGGCAGGTCGGACGTTCGATTCGTCTTCGGGGCGCCAG
>JBDTJK010000057.1:0-13089 GCA_039935875.1 Casimicrobiaceae bacterium | reverse complement strand
CGAGTGTTCCCTTGCCGTCCGGCGACGGATCGCCGGCAACGACGTTGCGGATGTCGGCGACGACATCGGGCTCGCGGCAGTCGCGGCCGAAGTTCACGCCGCGCAAGTGGAAGTCGGCCTCGTTGGCGCCGCACACGAAATCGGCCATCGCGGCGACCTGCCGATCGGCGATCAGCGGCATCGACCCGGCAATGCCGACGGGACCTAGGTAGCCTGGCCGGCAGCCGCTGGCCGCGACGATTTCCACCTCGCTGGCCCAGCGCCATCCGGCAAGACCCGGCAGCTTTCCGATCTTCACTTCGTTGCCCATCTGGTCGCCGCGGATCAGCAGCATCTGCACCCGGTCCTGCGCGAAGACCATCAGGCACTTTACGGTGCGTGCCAGTGGCATAGCGAGCAATTGCGCCACGGCCTCGCACGTCGATTGGCCGGGCGTTGCGACCTTCTGCATGGGTTCGCCGGGCGCTGCGCGTGGCGCTGCGGGCGCGATGCCCTCCGCCTGCTCGACGTTCGCTGCGTAATCCGATTGCGGGCAGTACGCGATCGCGTCCTCGCCGGCGTCCGCGAGCACCTGGAATTCGTGCGACGCGAATCCGCCGATCGCGCCGGTGTCGGCCTGAACCGCGCGAAACGTCAGCCCGAGGCGCGTGAAGATGCGCGTGTACGCGTCGTACATCGCACGGTAGGAGCGCATCAGCGCGTCGCGGTCGACGTCGAAAGAATAGGCGTCCTTCATCAGGAACTCGCGGCCGCGCATCACGCCGAAGCGGGGCCTGATCTCATCGCGGAACTTGACCTGGATCTGGTACAGGTTGAGCGGCAGCTCGCGATAGCTGCGAATGTCCTTGCGCACGATGTCGGTCACCACCTCCTCGTGCGTCGGCCCGAACAGGAAATCGCGGGCGTGGCGATCCTTGATCTGCAACAGCTGCGGGCCGAACTTGTCCCAGCGTCCGGTCTCCTGCCACAGCTCGGCCGGCACCACGTGCGGCAGGTAGCACTCGAGCGCGCCTGCACGATTCATTTCCTCGCGCACCACGGCCTCGACCTTGCGCAACGTCAACAGGCCAAGCGGCAGCCAGCTGTAGATCCCGGACGAGGCTTTCTTGATCATCCCGCTGCGCAGCATCAGTTGCTGGCTGACGATGTCCGCCTCGGCAGGTGCTTCCTTGAGCGTGGTCAAAAGAAATCGTGAGGCGCGCATTCTCGAAAGCCGTAGATTGCAAAGCGTTGATTTTACCGTGCTTTGCACATGCGTCCGCGCTTCACGCAAGTCGCTCGCCGGGTGCTGTGCAGCCATGCACTTCGCCGCACGCGGATGGCCCATGCGAAAATCAGCGCAATGCATGCCGAACTTGCCGATCCGCGACGTCACTCACGAGCTGTCGACAGTGAATTGTCGGCGCACATCGCCGCGCGCCTGGCGGCGATGAGTACGCAACAGGCGGCAACCGAGGATCGTGCGATCGACGCCCTGTTGACGCGCGCGCTCGACACGCCGGGTGAAATGCTGCTGCGGCTGTTCGATGCGGCGCCGGAACCGGCCGCGTACCGCCACCTGTGGCGGCGGCTGTCGCACGTGATGGCGGCGGCAACGCCGGTTGCCGCGGATCCGTTGGGTGTGGTGTTGTTCGCGCTGCCGCTGGTGATCGTCACGGGTTGCGAGGGAACCGAGCCGGTGCCGGTACGGGCGACGCTGTTCGACGTTCAGCCGTTCGCCGAATTGTTGCGGGCGCACGATGCGTTGGCGGGCAATCGCAATTTCGCGTTGTCCAACGCATTGGTCGCAGCAGGCGCGCTCGAGCTCAGCGCATTGCCGGGTCTGCGCCAGGCGGCAGCGCAGGCGATCCCCGCCGGCGGCGAACCACTCGCACTGTCACCGGCAGCGATCGCCGCCGCGCCTGGCGAAAGCGTCCACCTGCGCTTCATGGTCGGCAGCGCGCTATGCGCGCCGGGTGCGACGCTGCTCGGCGATGCACAAGCCGGTACGTGGGCAAAGCCGATGGCGGAGGCGCTGGCAGGTGCGCTGGCGACTGATGGCGCGCACGTGCTGGCGCTGCCGCGTGCGCCGGCACCGTTGCCGTCGGCGCTGTCGGCCGGCAAGCTGGCGCAGCGCGAGGTGTCGGCGCAGATTTTCGTCACCAACGCGTTGCGGCGGATGCGCGCGAGCGTCGGCGAGCCAACGGCGATCCTCAGTGCGCATCGGCTGGATGACGGCGATGGCGAGCTGCGACTCAGCCTGTCGTCGCCGTTTTCGCCGCGCGATGCCGAAGGTTTCCGCTGCCCGCTGTTCGCGTTCGAGCGCGTGGGTGATGCCGCATCGATGCTCGAAGACCTGCTGCGTGACTGTCGGGTCACCGACGTGCGCGTGCAACCCGGCGTGCATCCCGATCGTGTTCCGGGCAGCGCAATGCCGCTGCTGTTCAAGCCGGATGCCCTGTCGGGTGACTCGGCGCGCTCGAACAACTAGCGTGACCTGGCGCCGCATTCCCGCGCTGCGTCGGCATCACGCTGCGGACGCAGGCGCGGTCACGCGATCAGCCTATGCCCTGTGTGTTCGTGCGGAGACTGCGGCGCCGGATCGGGCGCATCGACTCGCACTTCGCGCCTTTCCGCGAGCTGGCGTACGCGACCCATGCCGCTGATCGACTTCTGCACCGCTGGATTGCCTGTGTAGCTGACCGCGCCGGCACCCGAGATATCCACGCGCAACGCCTTCGCGACGTTGACCACGACGTTGCCGGCACCACTGACGTCGATGCGCGCACTGTCGCTTGCCAGCTCGGCAGCCTGGTAGTTGCCGGCGCCGGAAATCTCGACGCGCTGCCGGGTCGCACGTCCTGCGATATTTGCCTTGATGGTGCCCGCACCCTCGACGAACAGCATTTCAGTCTGCAAGCCGGCGAGATCGAGCGCGCCCGCGCCGGACATGTCGACATGCAATGACGGGGTGCGCAGTGCGGCTGCGCGTACCTTCACGGCTCCCGACGCTTCGATGTCAGTCAGGTCACGGAACGTGATGGTGATCTTCGGCGACGCCCGCGATCCGCGCGCGAACAGCCCGCGCAAGCCGCGCCGTGCATAGCCTGCGTCGATCCTCAGCGTGCCGTTGCGCACGTGTGTGGCCACCGGCGCATCGGCACTGGTCTCGATGCGCAGCGACGTTTCCGCGCCTTGCACCAGAACCACGTCGGCCGCACCGTCGAGGTCGATCTTGTGGAACGCGTCGACCGCGCGGACTTCGCTTTGCACCCGCGCATCGCGCGCTCGCGGGCGCCACAAATGGGCGTTCGACAGCGACAACCACGCGAGGACCGCCGACAACGCCACGGCGGCGAGAACCAGCATGACCAAAGTGCGACGTTGCATAGGGAACCGGGTTGCGGGTGGAGACTGAAGGTTGGATGCTGTCAGAAGCGCCGGCGGATTCGCAACCTTGTCCTATCCGTCCACCTTACCTGATTATTTTTGCATACCGTATACAATCACAAAACATCGTACTGATGGCGGCGGTGCGGTGCACCCGGAGGAGGAATGAACAACGAAAGCGACCGCATTCGCGTGATCATCGCCAAGGTCGGATTGGACGGCCATGATCGCGGCGTCAAGATCGTCGCGCGCACGCTGCGCGATGCCGGCATGGACGTCATCTACACGGGATTGCATCGCACGCCCGAGGAAGTGGTGGATGCAGCCGTGCAGGAAGACGTCGACGTGATCGGCGTGTCGATCCTCTCCGGCGCGCACATGACGGTGTTCCCGCGGATCCTTGGCGCGCTGAAGGCGCGCGACGCCAGCGACATCCTCGTGGTGGGCGGCGGCGTTATCCCCGACGACGACTGCGCCGCGCTGAAGGCGTTGGGCGTCGCCGAACTGATGCTGCAGGACACGCGTCCCGACGAAATCGTCGCGATGATTGAGCGGGTGGTGGCCGCGCGCGGTCCGCGCTAGGAGTGGCGATGGAATCGTGGAGCTTTCCGCCCCGCTACGACGCGAACTACCTGCCGCCCGCGGGCTCGCGCTACTGGTTTGCGCGCCGCGAAACGATGCCCGCTGCCGAGCGCGATGCCGCCATCCTTGCGCGGCTGCAGGACGTCACGCGCTACGCCTGGGACCATTCGCCGATGTACCGGCGCAAGTGGGAGGAAGCTGGCTTCCATCCCGCGCACTTGCGCTCCCTCGAGGACTTCGAATCGCGCGTGCCGGTGTTGACCAAGAAGGACTTGCGCGACGCGCAGTCGCGCACCCCGCCATTCGGCGACTACCTGTGCGTTGGCGACGACGAGGTGTTCCACGTGCACGGTACGTCCGGGACCACCGGCCGCCCCACCGCGTTCGCCATCGGGCGCGATGATTGGGACGCAATCGCCAACGCGCACGCTCGAATCCTGTGGGCGATGGGATTGCGCCCCGGCGACACGGTGTTCATTGCTGCGATCTTCAGCCTGTACATGGGTTCATGGGGCTCGCTCGCGGGCGCCGAGCGCTTGCGGGCCAAGGCGTTTCCGTTCGGCGCAGGCGCGGCAGGCATGACCGCGCGCGCGGCGATGTGGCTCGACCTGATGAAGCCGAAGGGATTCTATTCGACGCCTTCGTTCGCGCTGCATCTTGCCGAAGTGGCGCGCGACGAAGGATTCGACCCGCGCGCATTCGGCCTTGCGACGATGTTTTTTTCCGGCGAGCCTGGCGCGTCGGTGCCGGGCGTGCGCGACCGCATCGCGGATCTGTATGGCGCACGCGTGATCGACTGCGGCTCGATGGCGGAAATGACGCCGTTCATGAACATCGCCGGAACCGCGCAGACCGATGGCATGTTGCTGTGGCAGGACATCGTATACACGGAGGTGTGCGATCCGCAGACATTCCATCGCGTGCCCTATGGCCAGCGGGGTACGCCGGTCTACACGCACCTGGAGCGCACATCGCAGCCGATGATCCGTCTCGTCTCTGGCGACCTGACGCTGTGGGAGGACGGACCCAACCCGTGCGGGCGTACCTATCCGCGATTGCCGCAGGGGATCTTCGGCCGCATCGACGACATGTTCACCATCCGCGGCGAGAACGTCTATCCGAGCGAGGTCGACGCGGTGCTGAACCAGCTCGGCGGCTACGGCGGCGAGCACCGCATCGTCATTTCGCGAGACGGCGCGATGGACGAGCTGCTGGTGCGCGTGGAGCCCACGCAGGACTGTGCCGCCCACGGTGATATTGCGCTCGACGCGCTGCGCGACGAGACTGCGCGCGCGCTGTCGAAAATGCTGGGATTGCGCGCCAAGGTGGAGATCGTCGCGCCGGCGACGTTCGCGCGCACCGATTTCAAGGCGCGGCGCGTGATCGACGATCGCGAAGTCTTTCGCGAGCTCCACGCGCGGCTCGCGCGCTGAAAGCGGCCACGACGTGGCTTACATCGAATCGTCGACGCTGGTTGCACGCGCGCTCGACGGCGACGTGCGCGCGATCGCGCGCCTTTTGACGCGCGCCGAGAACGGCACGGCCGAAGCACGTCCGGCGTTCGACGCGCTGTTCGCGCATGCCGGACGCGCGCACATCGTCGGCATCACCGGCGTGCCCGGCAGCGGCAAGTCGACGCTGGTGGCGCGCTTGGCGGCCGTCATCCGCGCCAGCGGCCGCAAGGTGGCGATCGTCGCGATCGATCCGTCGTCGCCTTTCTCGGGCGGCGCAATTCTCGGCGATCGCATCCGCATGGGGGAACTCAGCGGCGACGCGGGCGTGTTCGTGCGCAGCATGGCGACGCGAGGTTCGCTCGGTGGCCTTGCACGCGGCACGCTGGAAGCGGTCGATGTGCTCGATGCCGCGGGCTACGAAATGGTGCTGATCGAAACGGTCGGCGTTGGCCAGGACGAGGTCGACGTCGCGCGCGCCGCGCATACGACCGTCGTGGTGTCCGCGCCCGGGCTCGGCGACGACATCCAGGCGATCAAGGCCGGCATCCTCGAGATTGCCGATATCCACGTGGTCAGCAAGTGCGACCGGGCGGATGCGCAGCGGACGATCGCCGATCTCAAGACGATGCTGATGCTGGGAATCGACGGCGCGCGGAGCTCCTGGCGCCCGCCGATCGTGCCGACCAGCGCCGCGCGCGACGAAGGCGCGACCGAACTGCTCGCCGCCATCGACGCCCACCGCGTGGCACTCGGACAGAGCGGCGAGATCGATGCGCGCCGTGCGTCGATCAACGAGCGGCGTTTGCTGAAGGCCGGCGAGGAAATCCTGCGCGATCGTTTCGTGCGCCACCGGCACGGACGCCTCGCGGCACTGCTGGACGCGCTGTCGCGGCGCACGCTGAGCCCGCATTCGGCGGCGACGCAACTCATTGCAGAATTGAAGGAGGAAGCTTGAACGAGCCGATCATGGATCAAGCGGTGCGCACCGAAGGCAGTGACGAGAACCTGCGCGCGCAGGTCGACGCGTGGGAGCGCGGCGAAGTTGCGCGCTTCCTCGCCAAGGCGCCGGAACGCCAGCCTGCGTTTGCCACGCTCGGCGGCTTCGCCGTCAAGCGCACATACACGGCGCTCGATGTCGCCGACACGCCGCCACGGGACATCGGTCTGCCCGGCCAGTTTCCGTACACCCGCGGCCCTTATCCGACGATGTATCGCGGGCGCACGTGGACGATGCGGCAGATCGCCGGCTTCGGCACCGCCGAGGACACGAACGGCCGCTTCAAGTACCTGATTGCCAACGGGCAGACCGGGCTGTCCACCGACTTCGACATGCCGACCCTGATGGGCTACGACAGTGACCATCCGATGAGCGAGGGCGAGGTCGGACGCGAAGGTGTTGCGATCGACACGCTGGCCGACATGCAGCGCCTGTTCGACGGCATCGACCTGACGCAGATCTCGGTATCGATGACGATCAATCCGAGCGCGTGGATCTTGCTCGCGATGTACGTGGCACTTGCGCAGCGCCGCGGCTACGACCTCAACACGCTGTCGGGAACCATCCAGGCGGATATCCTCAAGGAATACCAGGCGCAGAAAGAGTGGATCTACCCGATCGCGCCGTCGGTGCGCATCGTGCGTGACTGCATCACGTATTGCGCGCTGCACATGAAGCGCTACAACCCGATCAACATCTCGGGCTATCACATATCCGAGGCAGGCTCGTCGCCGCTGGACGAAGTGGCGTTCACGATGTGCAACCTGATCACCTACGTCGAGGAGGTGCAGAAGACCGGCATGCACGTCGACGAATTCGCGCCGCGGCTCGCTTTCTTCTACGTGTGCCAGGCCGATTTTTTCGAAGAGATCGCCAAGTTCCGCGCCATCCGCCGTGTATACGCGAAACTGATGCGCGACCGCTTCGGCGCGAAGAACCCGGAATCGATGCGCCTGCGCTTCCATTGCCAGACGGCTGCCGCATCGCTGACCAAGCCACAATACGAAATCAACGTGGTGCGCACCGGGCTCCAGGCGCTGGCGGCCGTGCTCGGCGGCGCACAGAGCCTTCACACCAACGGCAAGGACGAGGCATTTGCGATTCCAACCGAGGAAGCGATGCGCATCGCGTTGCGCACGCAGCAGATCATCGCCGACGAGTCGGGCGTCGCCAACGTCGTCGACCCGCTCGGCGGTTCGTACTTCGTCGAGAGCCTCACCACGCAATACGAGCGTGCGATCTTCGACGTGATCGACGAGGTCGACCGACGCGGCGGCACCACGCGCCTCACCGAGGAAGGATGGTTCCAGCGGCGGATCGCCGATTTCGCCTACGATACCGCGCTGAAGAAGGCAAACGGCGAGAAGCCGGTGATCGGCGTGAACAAGTACGCGATGGAGGCCGAGCGCTTCGACCTCGAACTGCATCCGTACGACGCGTCGACGGCAACGCGCCAGATCGCCGGGCTCGACAGCGTGCGTCGCGAGCGCGACAACGCGCGCGTGGCGGCGCTGCTGGACAAGCTGGTGGCGGTGGCTAACGACCCTGTGCAGAACATCATGCCGGTCACGATCGAACTGGTCGATGCAGGCGCCACGATGGGCGACATCGTCGAGCGGTTGAAAGGCGTGTGGGGCACGTACCGCGAGCGTCCGATATTCTGAGTGTCCCGACGCCGTCTTGACGATGCAAATCGACTATCTGCAGTTCGCGCCGGTGCTCGAAGGCGTGCCGGACGTCGCATCGCGCGCGCTGGTGGCGGGCCGCGTGTCCGCGGGTCCGGGTCTCGTGCTGCGCGACTACGCAGTGCTGCGTGCAGACGGCGAGGCCATCCGCGTAGGTGCCCACGCGTTCTTTGGCGTGCGCTCGACGGTGCACATCGCCGACAGCGTCTATCCGGCGATCATTGGTGACGGGGTCAGCGTCGGCCGCTACGGCCTGGTGCATGCATGCACGGTTGGTGATGGCGTTGCGGTGGCGGACGCGGCCACGGTGATGGATGGCGCTGTCATCGGCGCGCACGCGCTGGTGATGCCAGGTGCCGTCGTGCCGCCGCGCAAGAACCTGGCGGGTGGCATCGTCTACGCGGGAAGTCCGGCGATCGCCGTGCGCGAGATCGCGCGCGACGAGCTTGCACGCTGGCATTGCGCGCTGCGCGGCGCCACATCGCTGGTGGCGTCCGCGGCCACCGACCTCGCGGCGGAAGACAAGCCATCCACACGGCTGGTGAACGTCAGCTGCAGCAGCGACGCGTTTGTCGCCGCCACCGCGCGCCTGGCCGGAAACGTCGGACTCGCGACTGACGCGAGCATCTATTTCGCGTGCGTCGCCGATGCAGGGGACGCGCGGATCGTGCTCGGCGCGCGCGCGAACGTGCAGGACAATTCGCTGCTGGTCACGTCGCGCGAACGTGGCGACCTGATCATCGGCGACGACGTGACGATCGGCCACAACGTGCGCATGGCATCGGCAACGGTAGGCGATCGCGCATTGATAGGCATGAGTTCGATCGTCGGTGACAGGGTGATCGTCGAGGCCGATGCGTGCATCGGCGCCGGCGCCCATGTCGAGGCGGGTACTCGCATACCGGCCGGCTGGATTTACGCCGGGCGCCCGGCGCGCCCGTTTCGGGAGCTGAAGCCAGCGGAGCGGGAAGGATTTGCTGACATCGTGGCGATCTATGCACACTACAGCGCGGTTTATCGCAGGGGTGTTTGAGCCGCGACAAAGTGCAATCCTGTATATGCAGACCGTGACGGTTGCCGTGCGCGACGCAGTGGTGGATCATTCGGGCTACGTTCCCCGTACCGGAGGATCCGATGGCCCGACTACACCGATTGCTGTGCGCCGCGCTCGTGATCGCCGCGGCCCTGTGCGCGACACGCGCGGATGCTGCGGGCCCCCCCACCTGCAACTCGCCCTTCGTCGACGTGCCCGATGCCGCCAGTTACTGCGACGCCGCAGTGTGGCTGAAGAACCGCAACATCACGCTGGGGTGTACCGACGCGACGCACTATTGTCCGGACGACGTCGTCACCCGCGCGTCGATGGCGTTGTTCCTCAATCGGCTGGCCACGGTGCTTGCCCCTGATTTTCTGCACCAGTCACAGACTTTCAGCACGGGTATTGGAGCAAGCGTCTATTGCCAGACCAGTCCTTATGCGGTGACCGGCTACAACCGCGTGGCGACCGGCGACGCCAGTGCCTACTATTTCTCCGGCGGCAGCCAGGTCGCTACGCGACTCGTCTACAGCTTCGATGGCGGTTCTACTTGGTCGTCGTGGGCGGCGTTGAGCATGCCGGTCAACGTCGGCACTCCGTTTAGCACCGCCAGTTCGACGTCTCCGCAGGTGCCGATCGGCGTAGGTAGCTCCGTGACCTTCGGGGTGCAGGTCGATCCAGGCGGCGTACCGGTCAGCGGCGGCTGCGAAATGCGCGTACGCATTGACAATTTCAACTTCGGCGTCGTCGGCTGATAACGGCTGTCGACCGGCTTGCCCACCGCATGAGTCTCGATCGCGTTCCCGCCGGCCGGGACATCCCCAACGATTGCAACGTCGTCGTCGAGATCCCGATGCACGGCGAACCGATCAAGTATGAAGTCGACAAGGACACCGGGGCGGTGTTCGTCGACCGTTTCATGTCGACGGCGATGCACTATCCGTGCAACTACGGCTACATCCCGCGCACGTTGTCCGATGACGGCGATCCCTGCGACGTGCTGGTGCTGTCGCCGGTGCCGTTGATCACAGGTGTCGTCGTGCGCTGCCGTCCGATCGGCATGCTGCAGATGGACGACGAAGCAGGCGGCGATGCCAAGATCCTGGCGGTACCGATCGACGAACTGTCGTCGATCTACCGCGACGTGCAATCGCCGCGCGACCTGCCTGCGCTGACGACGCAGCAGATCGCCCATTTCTTCGAGCACTACAAGGATCTCGAGCCCGGTAAATGGGTGAAGCTGCACGGCTGGGTCGACGCCGAGGAGGCTAAACGCGAGATCGTCGCGTCGGCCCGGCGCTACGCCAAGCCTCCGCGCAAGCGCGGCGCGTGAGCGATCGCGCCTGCGTGCATCGCGGATGATGGGGATAGCGGCACGCGTGCCGGATACCGGCGCGGATGGGTGTGCGTCGCATGCCCATCCGCTGACACCGGCGCATCGCGGCGATCCGGGTTTTTCGGCGCTGTTCGTCGTGCTGTGGAGCACCGGCTTCATCGCGGCGAAATATGGGCTGCCGCACGCGACGCCATTCGCGTTCCTGTTCGCACGCTTCTGCCTGGTCGGTGCGCTGATGGCGATCGTCGCGGTGATCGTGCGTCCGGCATGGCCATCGCGGGGCGACGCGCTGCATACGGTGGTCGTCGGCCTGTTGATCCAGGGCGCGTACCTGGGTGGCGTGTTCTTCGCCATTTCGCGCGGCACTGCGGCCGGCGCGAGCGCGATGCTGGTGGGGCTGCAGCCAGTGCTCACCGTGGTGCTGGCGCGCGGCTGGCTCGGCGAACGGATCGTCACGCGACAGTGGCTCGGACTGGTGATCGGGCTCGCGGGCGTCGCACTGGTGGTGTGGCACAAGATCGGCATCGGCAGTGTCGCGGGCATCGTGGCACTGCTGGTGGCACTGCTCGCCATCAGCGTCGGCACGCTGTACCAGAAGCACTACTGCGGGCGTGTGGACATACGCAGCGGCGCGGTGATCCAGTTCGGTGCGTCGGCGCTGGCATACCTGCCGCTGGTGCTGTTCGCCGAGGACGCGCGCATCGAATGGACGCCCGCGTTCATGTTCGCGATCGGATGGTCGGTGATCGTGCTGTCGGCGGGCGCGAACCTGCTGCTGTTCTGGCTGTTGCGCCGGGGCAAGGCCGCGGATGTCGCGGCGCTGTTCTTCCTCGTGCCGGCGGTCACCGCAGTGATGGCATGGGGGCTGTTCGGCGAGCTTTTGACCGCGCAGGCGATCGGCGGGATGCTGCTGATCGCCGTCGGCGTCACGCTCGGCCGCGCGCCGCGCTTGCCCCCGGCGGTTGCCGCCGACTAGCGCGAATCGATGACGCGCGTGCCGGCAATGCGGTCGTGCAGGAACAGGCGGCGGCGATCGCCAAATGCCCACAGGAAATTGAATGCGAGCAGCAGCGCCGCGTAGCCGCCGTGACCGATGGCGGCAAGCGGCATCCACGCCACCAGCGCGAGGGCCGGGCCGGCCCACAGCGCGAAGTAGCGCAGCAATGCGGCCTTGCCCTGCAGGGATTCACCCGCGGCCGTGGTTAGCCGCAGCCCCCAGGTCTTTTGCGCCAGCGTGCGCCGTCCCCGCGTCCAGAACCAGCACAGGTACAGCGCGAACACGGCGAATTGCACGCAGAACAGGAACGTGCGCACGCCGACCGGGGGCACCGACAATGCGGACGCCGCACCCGCACGACCGGGACTGGCCAGCGGCAGCAGCGCGAATTGGGTGACGAACGCCAGCGCCGTCAGCAGCAGCCACTCGTAGATCGCCGCGCCGAGCCTGCGCGGCAAGCTCGCTTCGGTGGCGACGTCGACGGCGTGCGGTGATTCGCGAGGGGGCAAGGAGGGATCGGCACCGTGCGCAACCGCCGCGCGCCGCGCGCGCAGGTCAGCGCGCCGGAGCTGGCGCGGACGGCGGGATCGGCGCCGTGGCGCCGGGCATTCCTGGCGCGGGACGGCCTGTTGCGGGCGCCGGCGGGGGGGCGCCAGGCAATGGTGCCAGCGCACTCAGTGGCGCGCGCTGGGCGCCGGGCAGTGCCGGGTGCGCGCCGGCCACCGAGCGAGCGCGCATGGCAGCACGTTCCTCCGCGGGCAACTTGTTGTATTCCTCCCATTTGCGGCGCACGTCGGCGCGCTGGTCGGGCGGCAACTTGCGCATCGCTTCGTAGCGTTCGCGCGCCGAGCGCCGCTGGTCGGGGGTCAGGAGCGACCACGCCTGCATCTGGTTGCGCATCCGTGTCTGGCGCTCGGGCGTCATCGTCGGATAGCGCTTGGCCAATCCGCGCCACTTCGCCTTGCGTTGCGGGTCGAGCCGGTCCCATTCGGGCGGCGCCAGCGGCGCCAGTGTCGCGCGTTCCTGTGCCGACAGATCGTTCCATCGCGGCGACGGCATCACCAGCTGGGCGAGCGCAGCTGGCGGCGCCGCCAGCGAAAGCGGCAACGCCAATACGAGCACGATGATCAGTTTTTGGAGGAAGTCTTGAGCCAAGCGTCGAATCCGCGGTCGAGGTATGCGTCGATCGGCAGATCCGACGACAGGATTTGCGCATCGAGGTCTTCGTAGGTCTGCACCTGGCGGTAGGTCTGCCATTGTTGCCAGCCGAGTGCTGCGGTCACGATGGCGACGATACCTACCCACAGCTTCCATTGCGCCCACCAAGGCCTCCCCGCACTGCGCGGGGTGCGCAGCACGCCGCCCGCAGCCGCCAGCGAATGCGCGAACGCGGGTTCGGCCACCGAACCGGGCTCGCCGTCGAGTGCGCGCGCCCGCGCCTGTTGCAGCCGGTAGGCAACGCCGTCGGAGACCTGTGCTGCGGCCTGGTCGAGTAACGCGGTGATTTTGCGGGCAAATTGTTCGTCGCTGCCGTTCATGGCCGTATTCCTTTGGCAGAGAGCATTGCGGACAACGCGTGGACAGCGCGCGAGCTGTGCGTCTTCACGCTGCCTTCGGAGCAACCCATGGCAGC
>JBDTJK010000056.1:0-3958 GCA_039935875.1 Casimicrobiaceae bacterium | reverse complement strand
TGTTCGACTGCAACACGTTGAATGCAGTCGCGAATGCCCGGTTATCCCGGAATTGCGGCCCCCTTATTATTGATCTTGTTTTAGCATAAGACTATTCAATGCAACTAAAGCAAATCGCCCGCGATTCGTTACTAAAACCGCTGCAAGCGGTTTCCGGCATCGTCGAACGCCGGCATACGTTGCCAATTCTTGCCAACGTGCTGCTCGAGCCGAAGGATGGCAAGCTGTACGTCACCGCCACCGATCTCGAAATGCAGATCACCGCGTACAGCGATCTCGAGGTCAAGGACGGTCCCGCCGTCACGGTGGCTGCGCGCAAGCTGCAGGATCTGCTGCGCGCGCTGCCCGACGACGCTGCGCTGTCGGTCGAGGCCGGTGGCAACAAGATGTCGATCCGGGCTGGGCGTTCGCGTTTCAACCTGCAAACGCTTCCGGCGGCCGACTATCCGCGCATCACGCTTGGCCAGGACAAGCTGCAGTCGCTGACGTTGCCGCAGAAGAACCTGCGCTCGCTGCTGAAGCTGGCCGAGTTCGCGATGGCGCAGCAGGACATCCGCTACTACCTCAACGGCATGCTGCTGGTGGTCGACAACGGCACGCTGCAGGCAGTCGCCACCGATGGCCACCGGCTGTCGTGGGCGAGCCTCGCCGTGGCTGGCGAATACACGCGCCAGGAAGTGATCCTGCCGCGCAAGACGGTGCTCGAGCTCGGCAAGCTGCTGACCGATACCGACGACGAAGTCGCGATCGATATCCTTGCCAACCAGGTCCGCTTCCGTTTCGCCAACGTCGAGCTGGTGTCGAAAGTCGTCGACGGCAAGTTCCCCGACTACAACCGCGTGATTCCCACCGGTCACAGCAAGATCGTCGAGCTGACGCGCCTTGAGCTGCTCGCGACGCTGCAACGCGCGGCGATCCTTTCGAACGAGAAGTTTCGCGGCGTGCGCATGGTGCTGGCCACCGATCAATTGAAGATCATCTGCAGCAACAGCGAACAGGAAGAGGCCGAGGAAGAGCTGCCGATCGCATACAAGGGCGACGCGCTCGACATCGGCTTCAACATCACCTACCTGCTCGACGCGCTGCAGAACGTGCTGTCCACCGATGTGCGCCTCGCGTTCGGCGACGCCACGTCGAGCGCACTGATCACCATTCCCGGACGCGAAGATTACAAGTACGTGGTGATGCCGATGCGCATCTAGGCGTGCCGCGTCGAATGGCTATCACGACCACCAGGGCGCCGACTTCGAAACAAGTCGGCGTCGCCGTTTTGGCGATTTCGCAACACACAGCAGAAGTCTTACGAAAGCACGAATGACCCCAGCACAATCCAAGCCGGAGGCAAGTGGCGCCTCCGAATACAACTCCGACTCGATCAAGATCCTCAAGGGACTCGAGGCGGTGCGCAAGCGCCCCGGCATGTACATCGGCGACACGTCCGATGGCACCGGATTGCATCACATGGTGTTCGAAGTGCTGGATAACGCGATCGACGAAGCGCTCGGCGGCTACTGCGACGATATCAAGATCGTCATCCATGCCGACGGCTCGGTGTCCGTCATCGACAACGGTCGCGGCATTCCCACCGACGTCAAGGACGACGACGAGCTGAAGCGCTCGGCTGCCGAGATCGTGATGACGGAGCTGCACGCCGGCGGCAAGTTCGACCAGAACAGCTACAAGGTCTCGGGGGGGCTGCATGGCGTCGGTGTGTCGGTCGTCAACGCGCTGTCCGACTGGCTGAAGCTCAGGATCTGGCGCAACGGCCAGATCTACCAGATGGAGTTTCGCAACGGCGTCGCCGTGGCCCCGCTGAAAGCGGTGGGCCCGACCGACCGGCGCGGCACCGAAGTTCATTTCATGGCGTCGACGGGGACGTTCAGTCGCGTCGACTGGCACTACGACGTGCTCGCCAAACGCATCCGCGAACTGTCGTTCCTCAACAACGGCGTGAAGATCGAGCTGACCGACCAGCGCGACGGCAAGACCGAGAACTTTGCTTACTCGGGTGGCATCAAGGGTTTCGTCGAATACATGAACCGCAGCAAATCGGTCCTGCATCCGCACATTTTCCACTCAACCGGAGAGAAGGACGGCACGATCGTCGAAGTGGCGATGCAGTGGAACGATTCGTACGTCGAGAACGTGCAGTGCTTCACCAACAACATTCCGCAGCGCGACGGCGGCACTCACTTGACCGGTTTGCGCCAGGCGATGACACGCACGCTGAACAGCTACATCGACAAGGAAGACGTCGCCAAGAAGGCCAAGGTCGAGACTTCCGGCGACGACATGCGCGAGGGCCTGACCTGCGTGCTGTCGATCAAGGTGCCGGAACCCAAGTTCAGCTCGCAGACCAAGGACAAGCTGGTCTCGTCCGAAGTGCAGCCCGTGGTGCAGGAAATCGTGTCGGAAAAGCTGGCCGACTTCCTGCTCGAATATCCGGGTGATGCGAAGATCATCTGCGGCAAGATCGTCGAAGCGGCGCGGGCCCGCGAAGCAGCGCGCAAGGCGCGCGAGCTGACGCGCCGCAAGGGCGTGCTGGATGGCATGGGCCTGCCCGGCAAGCTCGCCGACTGCCAGGAGCGCGATCCGGCGCTGTGCGAGCTCTACCTCGTCGAGGGCGATTCCGCCGGCGGCTCGGCCAAGCAGGGACGCGACCGCAAGTTCCAGGCGATCCTGCCACTGCGTGGCAAGATCCTCAACGTCGAGCGTGCGCGCGAAGACAAGGTGATCTCGTCGCAGGAAATCGTCACGTTGATCACCGCGCTCGGCACCGGCTTCGGCAAGGACGAATACAACCCCGACAAGCTGCGCTACCACCGCGTGATCATCATGACCGACGCGGACGTCGACGGGTCGCACATCCGCACGCTGCTGCTGACGTTCTTCTACCGGCAGATGCGCGAGCTGGTGGAGCGTGGCCACATCTACATCGCGCAGCCGCCGCTGTACAAGGCCAAGCAGGGCAAGACCGAGGTTTACCTGAAGGACGACCACGAATTGAAGCAGCACCTGTTCAAGGTGGCACTCAATGGCGCGCTGCTGACGCCTGGCGAAGGCAAGGCGCCGCTGTCCGCCGAGACGTTCGACAATGTGGCACGCGACTACTTCCTGGCCGAAGCCGTGGTCGAGCGTGCGGCGCGCGTGATCGATTCGTCAGCGCTGTACGCGATGCTGTCGGGTGTGCGCGTCGACCTGGGCACCGAAGTCTCGGCGTCGCGATCGGCGCAGCAATTGCAGGACGCGATCGGCGATCCGGAAGTGCGTGTCGAGGCGCGCTACGACGCCGTCAACGAAGCGCGGCGCCTGATCATCACGCGCACGCACCACGGCACGCCACATGTGACGGCGATCGACGCTGACTTCATCGCCAGCGGCGATGGCCAGCAGATCGAGCGTGCCACGGGCGTGCTGCAGGGACTGATCACCGAAGGTGCCGTGATCAAGCGCAACGACAAGGAGCTGGCGGTGCACTCGTTCAAGGAAGCGCTCGACTGGCTGCTGAACGAGGCGCGCGGCAACTTGTCGATCCAGCGCTACAAGGGACTTGGTGAAATGAACCCGTCGCAATTGTGGGAGACGACGATGGACCCCACCGCGCGGCGCATGCTGAAGGTGCAGATCGAGGACACCGTGTCGTCGAACGAGATCTTCGACAAGCTGATGGGTGAGGATGTCGAGCCGCGGCGCTCGTTCATCGAGGCCAATGCGCTCGGCGTGCGTAATCTCGATATCTGACGGTTGTGGCGGGTCCTCGCCATGCTTCGGGGGTAGCGTAGAGGTGTGAATGGCACGACGAAGGGGCTTGGCCGAAGCCAAGCCTCTTTTTTTGTGCGCCCGGCAGGGCGCACGTACTTGGTGGTGAAAGTCCACTACACACCCGGCAAGGGGAAGTGTTAGCCGAACGGCAAGGGTGTCGCGGGCGACTGCGAATCTGGAGGAAGCCGAAGGCAAA
>JBDTJK010000055.1:0-7536 GCA_039935875.1 Casimicrobiaceae bacterium | reverse complement strand
CGGTGGCGCCCGACGCCAGCGCGATCGCCGCCGGATCGGGAAAACGCTTGGGCGAAACCAGCGTGAGGCGCGCGAAACCCATCGTCAGCATCGCGCGCGCAGCGGCGCCAATGTTGCCGGGGTGGCTGGTGCGCGACAGCACGATGCGCACTCGCGCAGCGCGTGGATCGGAAAGGACGGTCATGGGCGCGGTTAGAATACGCGGACCGGCGCCACCCTGACGCGGGACCGTTCACTACACCCGCCAAAGACTCCCCATGCATCCGATGCTCATGACGGCCATCAAGGCCGCGCGCCGCGCCGCGGGCGTCATCAACCGCGGCGCGCGCGACCTTGACCTGCTGACGGTCAGCGTGAAGGGGCCGAAGGACTTCGTCAGCGAGATCGACCGGGGTGCCGAGGCCGCCATCGTCGACACACTGCTGAAGAGCTATCCCGACCACGCGATCCTCGCCGAGGAAGGCACGGCCAAGGGCCAGAATGCGGATGCCGAGTACGTGTGGATCATCGACCCGCTCGACGGCACCACCAATTTCCTGCACGGCCTGCCGCAATACTGCGTGTCGATCGCGTTGCAGCACCGCGGCGTGATCGCACATGGCGTCATCTTCGATCCGGTGCGCGGCGACCTGTTCACCGCATCGCGCGGCGGCGGCGCCTTCCTCAACGACCGGCGCATGCGCGTGTCGAAGCGCCAGCACTTGCGCGACTGCCTGGTGGGTACCGGATTCCCGTTTCGCGACGGCAGAAACCTCGACGCCTACCTGGAGATGTTGCGGGTGATGACTGTATCCACCGCGGGCTTGCGCCGGCCCGGCGCCGCGGCCCTCGACCTTGCCTATGTCGCCGCCGGCTTCTACGATGGGTTCTGGGAAGTCGGCCTCAATCCTTGGGATGTCGCGGCGGGCAGCCTGCTGATCCTCGAAGCTGGCGGACTGATCGGCGACCTCGCCGGCGACGACAGCTACCTGCACGGTGGACAGGTGATCGCTGCCAACCCGAAGGTGTTTGCACAAATGGTGCAGCTGCTCGAACCGTTCCGCCCGGCACTGGCGCGCATCCCCGCGACGGATGCCGCCGTCACTGCGGCGCCCCGCTCGCCGGTTGCGGCACCGGCGCAGGCGGACGCAGACCAGGACCGGCTGCCGGCATCACGCGCGCCGGCCAAGCACCGAGCGCCGCGCACCCCCCGTTAACCGCTTGGCACCGCATTTGCAGGCTTTCCGGGATTGTCGCCGTGACACTGCGATCCATTGGAGATATCGATGACAGTCCGCCCGCTCGCTTCGCTTCGCAATGTCACGCTCGCAGCCGCCACGCTAATGGGGTTCGCGCTCGCATCCCCGGCTGCTGCGCTGACGACCGTATTGCGCGTGATGCTTGACCCTGCCAGCGTCGCCTCCGGTACGTTGCCTGACAGCGCCAAGGCGCGACTGGACGCATTAATCGGTGCGACTACCAGTCTCGCCGGATTCACGCGTACCGGCGCCGTCGAACTGACGTTGCCGGTCGCCCTCGACGACGCAACCGCAGCCGTCGTCGTTCGCCGCATGCGCGAAGCGCGCGGCGTGCTGTGGGCGGAAGTGCCGCGCAGCGTCACGACCCTCGCCAAATCGGCAAGTGCCGACGCCGCCTCGCGACAGATGGGCTACCGGATGATGCTGAAGCTCGCGCCGGGCGTGGTACCCGACTGGGCGTCCCTGCTGCCGCAGTTCGCGGCGCGCATCGGCGTGCCGCTCGCCGTCGATCGCAAGGTCGCCGACGTCTACATGTTGTCGTTGCAAACTGCCCAGACGCAAGCGACGCTGGCCGGCATGGCGGCAGCGCTCGAACAACATCCCGCGGTGCAATTCGCCGATCCGGTGCGGCGGATGAAAGCAATGCGCACGCCCAACGACCCTTTGCTGTCGCAGCAATGGAGCCTCACCGATGCAGTGTCGGGCATCGGTGCCGAGGCCGCGTGGAGCATCACCACGGGATCGTCGTCGACGACCGTGGCGGTGATCGATACGGGCATCCTGCCCCATCCCGATCTCGACGGTCGCGTACTGCCCGGCTACGACTTCATCTCCGACCCCGCATTTGCGCGCGATGGTGACGGCCGCGATGCGAACCCGCGCGACGAAGGCACGTGGAACGACGCCGGCGATTGCGACGGCGCTCCTGCCAGATCGAGCTTCTGGCACGGGATGTTCGTTGCCGGCCTGATCGCCGCCAGCGGCGACAATGGGATTGGCGTCGCCGGAATGAACTGGAATGCCCAGATCCTGCCGGTGCGCGCGCTGGGCAAGTGCGGCGAAGGCACCGATGCCGATATCTTCGAGGCGATGATGTGGTCGGCCGGCGTGCCCATCGACGGCGTGCCGCTCAACACCACGCCCGCGCGCGTGATCAACTTGAGCCTGGGCGGGTACGGCCCATGCGACAGCGCGGTCCAGGAAGCGGTGGACATCGCGATCAGCCAGGGCGCGGTGATCGTCGCGTCTGCCGGCAACTCGGACGACCTCGCATCCAACTTTGCCCCGGGCAATTGCAGTGGCGTGATCAATGTCGGCGCATCGAGCCGCACGGCGGATCTTTCGAGCTACTCGAATTTCGGCGCGCGAGTCGACATTGTCGCCCCCGGCGGCGACGTGGGCAGCGGCGACGACGGACTGATGCTGTCGACGTTCAACGACGGCACCACGGTCCCGGGCAATGCGGCCTATGGATTCGGCGCAGGCACCAGCTTCTCGGCGCCGCTGGTCAGTGGAACGGTCTCGCTGATGCTCGCGCGGAACGTCAACCTCACCGCAGGCCGCGTGCAATCGATCATCCAGGGCAGCACGCGCGACTTCGGACCCGGCACGCGCTGCAGTGCAGCGTCGCTGTGTGGTGCAGGATTGCTGGACGCAGGACTTGCCGTCGCCAGCACGGTACCGTCGAGCGGCGTGGCTCCTCCGGGTGCGGTGCCGGTCGTCGAGTACTACCGCAGCGACCTCGACCACTACTTCATCACCGCGTCGGCGGACGAAGCCGCGTACATGGACGCGTTCCTCGCCAACGTGTGGCAGCGCACCGGCGGCGTGTTCTACGCGTATGCCTCTGCGTACGACGCACCGCCCGGAGCCCAGCCGGTCTGCCGCTATTCGGCCGGTGGGCTCATCAATTCCAATTTCTGGTCCGCAGATCCCTCCGAATGCGCCGCTGTCGGGCGCAACACGGCGAATGGCTGGACGCTGGATACGCCCGCCGCCTTCTGGATCCAGTCATCGGGCATCGGTGGCACCTGTGCAGACGGCAATGTGCCGGTCTATCGCTTCTTCGACAACCGACGCGACGCCAACCAGCGCTTCACCGTCGACCGCTCGGAGCGGCGCGCGATGCAGAACCGCGCGTGGGTGCTCGATGGCGCGGGCAGTGGCGGATCGGCGTTCTGCGCGCCGATCTGACCCGATCTGGCAATCTTCACGCAATGACGACTACCCTGCGCCGGGCCGGCGCAGGGCGTCACGATTGCGCACTTGCGTTGCGATGCGCACGCGAACCCGCACGCAATGTCACTGTCACACTTTTTCTTTCACCGTCACACGGCAAGCCACGGCTCGCGTTTGCGGGACGCACCGGCTATCTGCGTATTTCCCATGCACACAGCTCCGCGATGGTCGACTCTTGCCCTTTCCACCCCTGCCAAGTGGCGCCGATGTGCGCTGCTGGTGCTGGCCACGGCGATGTCGGCGTCCGCCGCTCACGCCGACACCGTTATGATGCGCAACGGAGATCGTTTGAGCGGCTCGGTCGTGCACAAGAAAGCACGCTGAGGCTCGACGCACCGAACAGTGTCGTGCTGCATACGCAGACGGGCCTGCGCGCGCCATTGCGCAGTGGCATCAATGCCACCGTGCAATTCAACTTCGACTGGAACAACCGGCCGCCGCCGGGCAGCGTTTCCGTGGACCGCACGCTGCTCTTCACGCTCGGCTACGGATGGTGATGCGCGGCGCATGCGCGCGCCGCACAATGCTATCGTAGCGCCCTCGCCGCAGTGTCCAGCGGTGTTTCGCATTGCGCGCCAGGACGGCGTGCCGCGGATGCGCGACCCAAGCGATCCACTTCCCATCCATGAGCCCCGACGCCGACCCGAAACCCTTGCGGCGCTGGGAAGCCGCACTGTTGCTGTGGCTGTCCGGCAATGCGCTGCGGATGACGATCCTGGCGGTCCCCCCGGTGCTGGCAACGATCCGCGACGATTTTTCGCTGAGCGCCACCGAAGTGGGGCTGCTGTCCAGCGTTCCACCGGCGCTGTTCGCGATCGCGTCACTGGGCGGATCGCTGCTGGTGATGCGCCTCGGCCTCAAGCACGCGCTGGTCGGTGGATTGCTGCTGGTCGCCGCAGGCTCGGCGCTGCGCGGACTTGCACCGACCTATGCCATGCTGTTCATCACCACGATCGTGATGTCGACCGGTGTAGCCATCATGCAACCGATCATGCCCACTGCAGTGCGCCAGTGGATGCCGCAGCACATCGGCACCGGTACGGCCATCTACACCAACGGCCTTTTGATCGGCGAGATCCTGCCCGTGATGTGCGCGGCCGCGCTGGTGCTCCCGCTGGTCGGCGGCTCATGGCGGATGTCGCTGGTCGCGTGGTCGCTGCCTATCCTGGCCATCGCGCTGGTCGTCGGCTGGATGGCGCCGGCGACGTCGAATGCCGACCGCCTTCTGGCCCGCGAATCGCCACGCAAATGGCTGCCGGACTGGCACAAGGGGCTGGTGTGGCGGCTCGGCCTGTTGTTCTCATGCATCAACACGATCTATTTCTCCGCCAACGCGTTCCTGCCGATCTATCTTGCGAGCGCGGGCCGCGCCGACCTGATCGGCAGTGCGCTGACCGCATTGAACCTCGGCCAGTTGCCGGCCTCGCTGCTGCTGCTTGCCTGCGCGGATCGCATCAAGCGACGGATGTGGCCGTATGTGCTGTCGGGAACGATGTCGCTGGCGGGCGTTGCCGGCATCGTGTTCGACGTCGGTCCGCGCACGATCTGGTGGAGCGGCATCACCGGATTCGCAGATGCTGCCGCGCTGACGATCGGCCTCACGTTGCCGCCGCTGCTGTGCAAGGAGGAAGACGTCGCGCGCACCGCTGCCGGCACGTTCACCATCAGCTACGGCTCGGCGGTGGTGCTGGCCATTGTCGGCGGCGCGCTGTGGGACCTGATTGGTATTCCGATGCTGGCGTTCGCGCCGATCGCAGCGGCGGCCGTCGCCCTTGCGCTGGTGGCGATGCACATGCGGCGCAAGGGCGAGCTGATCTGACGCCAACGCTACGCTGACGCGATCGCGATGTCGGCGACCAGCGGCAAGTGATCGGACGCGACACGGGCACGCGTGCTGCGATGCGGGGCAATGCGTCGCAGGTATTGCGCCGGCTTGATCCATATCCGGTCCAGCGCAAACACCGGCAAGCGTGACGGGAATGTCGCGGGCGCGGGACGCGAATGAAAGTCGGCGTGCAGCTGCCGCAGTGGCCGCCCCCACAGGAACCATTCGTTGAGATCCCCCATGACCACCACTGGCGCCGGATTTCTGTCGTCGAGCGCGGCCAGCACCTGCTGCACCTGATGCCGCCGTTCGTACGGGCGCAGACCGAGGTGCGTCGACAACACGCGCAGTGGACAGCCCTGGACGTCGAGTACCACGTCGATGGCACCGCGCGGCTCGCGCACATGCACTGACAGGTCGTGGCGCACGGCGCTGGCAACCGGAAAGCGCGTCAGCAACGCGTTGCCATAGTCGTCACCGCGCCGCGGGCGCGTGGGTCCGGCGATGACGGTGAAGCCCAGTTCGGCCCGCAACAGCGGCAGGAAGTCGCCATGGTCGGCGAGTGACGCCACTTCCTGCAGCGCCACGACGTCGGCGTTGAGCTCGCGCAGCACGCTGACGATGCGCGCAGGATCGTAGCGGCGGTCGCGGCCGACGCCCGCGTGGATATTCCACGTGGCGAGGCGCAGCGCGATCCCGCGCGGCCCGCTTGCGTCAGTCGGCATGCGCGGATACGTTGGCGCCAACCTGCGGGCGCAGCGGTGCGTCAGGATTGGCGACCTGCCTGCGGATCATCCAGCCAGCGGCGGCGAGCAGCGCGACGATCGCACCGAGTACCACGAACGCCACCAGTCCCGGATGCCGGATCGCTTCCAGTGCGCGATCGACGAACAGCGAGATGCCGAGAATGCCCGGCAACAGGCCGAGGGCCGTGCCCAGCAGGAAATCGCGCCAGCCGATGTGCGATGCGCCGGCGACGACATTGACCATCGAGTACGGCGCCACCGGCAGCAACCGCACGATGACCATCGTCAACAGGCCGCGGTGCCCGAGCCGCTCGGACAACCCGTTGAGGCGCGGCCCTGCAAACCTGCGCAGGAGGTCATGGCCGACCCGCCGCCCGATCGCATACGTCACCGCCGCCGACAGCAGCGCACCGATCATCGCGTAGACGCCGCCCATCAGCGGACCGAAGGTCGCGGCGCTGACTCCGATCAGCAACGTCAACGGAATGACCAGCAAGCCGCCGACGACATATGCGATCAGCACGTACAACGGTGCAAAGGGGCTGGCTGCAAAATCGCTGGCATGCGCCGCCAGCGAATCGAAATCGGCCGCGCCCGCGAGCGGCGTGAATCTCCATGCGACCGCCAGCGCGGCGATCGCAACGAACGATCCCACGATTACGCTCAGCCGGCGGCGAACGCGCGCGCGCGGTGCTGGCGCCGGCAATAGATCGGCCACGATGACGTCGGGGTCGAGCGCCTTTTCCGGATCGAGCACATCATGGTCTGGCGTCAGTGCGTCGACGGTCGGATCGAGTACCGGATCGAACGCGTCCAAGCGGCGCGCATTGCCCTGTCCAAGTGCGTCGATCGCCCGATGCAGCCCAGGCTCCTTTGCCAGCGCCTGCGTGACTGCATCCGCGCCGGTGCCAAGATGTTCAGCCAGCAATCGCGTGCGCAACGCCACGATCGCGGCGCTGATCCGTGGATCCCCACGGGCCTCGATCGCGATGTTGCACTCCGTATCAAGCGACAGCGAGCGCTCCGACAGGTTGGCGGATCCCAGCGTCAGGAAGTCGTCGTCTACGATCATCAGCTTGCTGTGCACGTTCAGGCATTGCGAGCCATTGCCAAGCCACGGCAGTAGCGGGCAGTACAGCCGGTAGCGCGCCTGCGGATCGCCGGCGCGCAGCCGCTGGTGCAAGCGCGCGCGCAGCACCCCCATGGTCGACGATTCGAGCCATCCGCTCTGGTTCGCCGGCATCACCAGCGCAATCTCCGGCGGTTCGTCGCCGGCAAGGCGACCTGCCAGTGCATCGGCGATGGTGCGCGACGTGAAATACTGGTTCTCGGCAAAGATCGTGCGTCGCGCGGCGCCGATGGCGGACTGGTACATCGCGCGCACTTCGGTCACCCCTGCCGATGCTGCGAACACGGGCTCGGTACGCACGATGCCGACCGCCACATCCGTCAGGTCCACCGGCACATTGGCTGGCCAGCGGCCCGGATC